>CAMYWI010000076.1 GCA_947302675.1 uncultured Selenomonadales bacterium
GTTGCACGGCGTCGACAATTTGCAACGGCTCGGCAGTCAGCGCGGTTTATCAGCAGGGCGCGGAAATTGCCAATCCCGAATTTATTCAGATTCACCCGACCGCAATTCCTGGCTCCGATAAAAACCGTTTGATGTCGGAGGCTTGTCGCGGCGAAGGCGGGCGCGTCTGGGTTTACAAAGACGGCAAGCCTTGGTATTTCTTGGAGGAAATGTATCCCGCTTATGGAAACCTCGTGCCGCGTGACGTTGCCAGCCGCGCGATTTTCAAAGTCTGCGTGCACATGGGACTTGGCATTAACGGCGAGAACAGAGTTTATCTCGACCTTAGCCACATTGACGGCGACTATCTCTTGAGAAAACTCGGCGGCATTTTGGAAATGTATTCGGAATTCGTCGGGCAAGACCCGCGCAAAGTTCCTATGGAAATTTTCCCCAGTGTTCACTATTCAATGGGCGGCATTTGGGTTGACAGGTTCCACTTCACCAATATTCCTGGCTTAATGGCTAGCGGCGAGTGCGATTACCAATATCACGGCGCAAATCGTCTTGGTGCAAACTCGTTGCTTAGCGCGGCTTATTCGGGAACTGTTTCCGGTCCGGAGGCTATGAAATGGGCGAAGTCGGGTAAGAACGGTTCCGAGCTTACTTACGAGGAAATGGAGGCTGCGCGTGCCGAAGTTCAGCGCGAATACGACAAGATTTTGCAAATGAACGGCTCCGAGAACGCGCACAAGCTCCACCACGAAATGGGCGACCTCATGTATAAATACGTGGCGATTGAGCGCGACAACAACGGCTTGGACGCTTGCCTTGTCGAGTTGAAAAAGCTTTTGAAACGTTGGGACGACATCGGCATAACGGATAGAGGGCACGTCGCCAATCAAGAGGCAATGTTCGTTCGTCAGCTCCGCAACATGATTCTCTACGCAATGGCGATTACAAAGGGTGCCCGTTGCCGCGACGAGTCGCGCGGTGCTCATGCAAAGATTGTCCTTGAAAACGGTCAGCGCAAGCACGACGAAAACGGCGACCTCGTCTTCATGGGGCGCGACGATAAAAACTTCATGTTCACGACGATTATCAACTACGACCCCAAGACCGAAGAGCCTATCGTCAGCTATCGCGAGTTCGACCACTCGTTGATTAAACCGCGCGCCCGCAACTACGCCGTTGCCAAGAAAGAGTAAAGGAGCGTTAGCTATGGCTGAAAAAGTCAGATTTATAATCGAGCGGCAAGACGCGCCGGACGCTAAGCCTTACAATCAGGAATTTGACGTGGATTATCGTCCGGGCTTGAACGTCGTCGCCTCGCTCATGGAGATACAAAAAAACCCCGTCACGGTCGACGGCAAAAGAGTTCCGCCGGTCGTCTGGGAATGCAACTGTTTGGAAAAAGTTTGCGGCGCGTGCATGATGGTTATCAACGGCAAAGCTCAGCAAGCATGTTGCGCGCTCGTCGACAACCTCAAGAAACCGATTAAACTTCAACCTGCGCGGACGTTCCCCGTTATCCGCGACCTGCTGATTGACCGCTCGCGCATGTTCGAGGCTCTCAAGCGGATTCAAGGTTGGGTTGAACTCGACGGCTCGTGGGAAAATCGCGAAGCTCCGATTCAAAATCCCTACACCGCCCGCACTGCTTACGAAATTTCGCGTTGCATGACGTGCGGTTGTTGCCTTGAGGCTTGCCCGAACGTCGGTCCGCAATCAGACTTCATTGGACCCGCGCCGACCGTGCAGGCTTATCTGTTTAACTTGCACCCGCTCGGAAAGTTCGACGCGCCAAAGCGTTTGAACGTCTTAATGGAAAAGGGCGGCATAACCAGTTGCGGCAACAGTCAAAACTGCGTGGAGGTTTGTCCGAAGTCAATCAAGCTCACGACTTACCTTGCGCAACTCAATCGCGACGTGAATATCCAAGCCTTGAAAAATATTTTCGACAACTAAGCAAAAAAATATCGGGACAATCGGCAAAGTCGGTTGCCCCGATTTTTTTACTCGTAATTGATTTTGCGCGGCGTTTGGTTTATCATTGAACAAAATTATTTGTGGCGGAGGGACGTCATGGACGACAAGATTTTAGATTGGGTGTTGCCGGCGGAAAAGTTTTCGCAAGACGGCGACCCGCAATCAATGCAAGCCGTTGCTCGCGAAATTTTGGAGCTTGATAAAAATTCTGCGGAGGGGCTAGCGATTATGGCGGAGGCGGCGTTCTATCTCGGCAACGTTCAGGAGGCGAACTCCCTCGCGCAATATGCCCTTGCCTTTGAACCAAAGCATTTGCGCGGGCGGCTCGTCAAGGGTGGCGTCGCCATTAAAAATTTTCAGCTCAAGGCGCAGTTGCAAACGCTTGCGGACGTAATTGCCGACGCTCATAACGCGCTAAAGGATTTTCAAGACCAACTTCAAGCTCACAAGCGTAAGTTCGCCTTCAATCTTCGACAAAGGACGCCCGCCGACTCCGACTTTGAAAAGCATATCGACAAGGAAATTTTTATCACGCGCTCGCTTTTGTTCAAGGCTCTGTGTTGGAGCGCGAACGGTTTGTATTTGACGGGCGACCCTGCGCGGGCGGCGCAAAATCTTTTCGAGGCAAGCTCGCTCACAGACAACTTGGAACTTGCCGCCGAGCTTTACTCCAAACATTTGTTCCTGCGAAATTATCGCGACGCCTCGCAAATGCAGACAAAGGAGCTTGCGCAGAAATACAATTCCTTCTTCGCGCCGTTCAAAACTTTTCCGCACGATAAAAAATCTCGCGACCCCGATAAAAAAATTCACGTCGGCTACATCTCGCCCGATTTTAGAGAACATGCCGTTGCAAATTTTATCGCGCCGCTCCTTGAAAACTTCGACGCCGATAATTTTTTCGTGACGTGCTACTCGACCGGCAAGAGCGATTTTGTCACCGACAAGCTTAAAAAGTTCAACGTCACGTGGCGCGACCTGCGCGGCGAAGAACCTTTGGCGGCGGCAAATATCATTGCGGAGGACGAAGTTGATATCCTCGTCGATTTGTCGGGGCATTCGCAGGATAGTTGCTTGCCGATTTTGTCTTATCGCCCCGCGCCCGTGCAGATTTACGGAATCGGATACACGGCGACGACCGGGCTTGAGGCTGTCGATTATTTTTTGTCGGATAAAATTTGCTCGCCCGAAAATCTCCCGTCGAACTTCACGGAAAAAATCTTGCGTGTCGAGCCGTGTAGTCTTTGCTACTCGCCGAGTTTGATTCACGAAATGCCCCCGCCGCAACTTCAAGCTCCCGCGCAGAAAAATAATTTCATGACGTATGGTTGCTTTAACAACTTCGCCAAAATTACTGACGAGTTGCTTTATCTGTGGCGGGCGATTTTGGAGCGCGTGCCGAACTCGCGGCTGATTCTCAAGAACAAGCTTTGCAGTCTCGACGAGGGCAAGGAGATTATCCGCCAAAAATTTTCCAAGATGAGTTTTCCGCTTGAGCGCGTCGAGTTGCGCCCTTACAGCCCCGATTATCTCGAACAGTATCGCGAAATTGACGTTGCGCTTGACACTTCCCCCTACACGGGCGGCACGACGACTTGTGAGGCTCTTTATATGGGCGTGCCAGTCGTGACGTTGCGCGGCAAAACGCACGCCTCGCGATTGGGCGCATCGATTTTGAACGCCGCCGATTTGTCGGAGTTGGTTGCGCAAAGTCCAATGGAGTACATAAATAAAGCGGTTCAGCTGGCGCGGCGCAGGGAGTTGTTGATAGCTTATCATGTCGGCTTGCGCGAGCACTTGCAAAATTCCGCGCTCATGAATTCCGCAAATTACATTCGCGAGTTGGAAAAAATTTATAAGGAGGTCGTTTATGAACAGAAAAAGAGTTGAATTACTTGCGCCGGCGGGTCAATGGGAGTCGTTGGTTGCGGCGATTGAGGCGGGAGCGGACGCGGTTTATCTCGGTGGCAAAGCTTTTAACATGCGCGTTCACCGCACGGATTTTAATTTCAGCGACGAACAGTTGAAGGCGGCGATTGACTTTGCGCACGAGCGCGACGTTAAAATTTATGTCACGCTCAACAACTTAATCAGCGCGGAGGAAATTGCGCCGCTCGAAAAATATCTGCGCTATCTCGACGAAATTCAGCCCGATTCGATTTTGGTGCAGGACTTGGCAGTTATTAATCTCGTCAGAAAACTCGGCATAAAAATTCCAATGCACGCTTCTGTTATGATGAACACGCACAATTTCCACGCCGTCGAGTTGCTTAAAAAGTTCGGGATAACGCGCGTGGTCGTCGGGCGCGAGCTGACATTGACGGAAGTTTCGCTACTCAAGGAGCGCACGGGCATTGAAGTTGAATATTTCATGCACGGCGACATGTGTTTTGCGGAGTCGGGGCAATGCATTCATTCGGGCGTGGTCTTCGGGCAGAGCGGCAATCGCGGGCGTTGCATGAAACCCTGCCGCTGGAATTACAAGCTTATCGACGAGGCGACGGGCGAGACGCTCAACGATTGGTCGTACAAGCTCGCGCTCAACGATATGTGCATGTTCAGAAATATTCCCGACCTGATTCAAGCGGGCGTCGTGAGTTTCAAGATTGAAGGGCGCATGAGACCGCCCGAATTTGTCAGACGTTTAGTTTCGACTTATCGCCGCGAGATTGACGCTTACCTTGCCGACCCGACTGGCTACAGCGTCAATGCGGAGCGTTGGGAAAGTCTTTATAAAAATCGGGTGCGCGACTTCACGACGACTTTTGCCTTCGGAGCGACGACGATTAAAGACATTGGCACGACGGGCGAGCGCGAGCCGCGAATTTTTTCCCGCGCAGTTGTCGAGCCGAGCTTTGACGACGACGCTGTTAAAGAAATTTTTTCTTCCGAACGTGCGATTAAAGGTTCGGGCAAGCCAAAATTATCTGCGCGAGTTGCGACGCTTGAATCTGCGCGGGCGGCGATTGATTCGGGCGCGGACGTGATTTACATTGGCGGAGAAGTCTTCAAGCCGCTCAAGCCCTTTACTGTCGACGAAATAAAAAAAGCCGTCGAGCTTGCTCACGACTGCGACAGGAAAATTATTTTGGCGACGCCGCGCACTTCCAAAGACAAAGATCTTGCCGAGCTTGCGGACATTTTTACTCATGAAATAAATTTTGACGGCGTGCTTGTCGGGAACTTGGGCGCGTTGAACTTTGTCAAGACGTTGACGGACGCGCCGATTTATGCCGACGTTTCGTTTAACTTGTTCAATCACGTTGCCGCAGAATTTTTACAAAGTCTTGGAGCGATTCAGGCGACTGCCTCTCTTGAGTTGAGTTTTGCGCAAGTGCGGAGCGTCGTCGAGGATTCGCCGTTGCCGATTGAAATTATCGTTCACGGCGCGATTGAGTCAATGATTTGCGACCACGACTTCGCCAAGCTTTATCTGCCCGATTATGACGAGTTCGCGACGCCAGACAAGTTGAATCGCCATTACGCACTTGAGGACGAGGCGGGCGAAATTCATTCGTTGCGTGTCGACCAATTCAAGCGTTGGCATATTTTCTTCGGCAAGGATTTATGTCTGTTGCCTTACGTCGAAAAGTTTTTGGACGCGGCGTCGCTTAGGATTGAGGCGCAGAATTATTCGCCCGAACAAGTCGCGCAGGTCGTCAAGCTTTATCGCGATGCTTTGGATGGCATTCCTAATTCCACATTCCAAATTCCTAATTGCCGTTTAGGCGCGGGGATTTATCGTTTCAAGCAGAGCAAGAATTCGATTCAGCTGTCCTCGTAGGGGCGCACGCGCAACGTTAAGCCGCGCTCGTCGCAAATTTTTTGACAGGCAGAAATTTCTTCGGGTGGCGTGACTTTATCGACGACAGTCAAGACGACATGCGGCACGAAATTTTTCATGTGCTCGGCGAAAGTCAACATCGCGTCGAAAGATTTTATTCCGTAAGCGGCGCGAGTGAGCTTGAAATATTTCTCGGCGGTCGCGGCGTTGAGGCTAATCGACGCAGTGTCCAAAATCTTTTTAAAGTCCGCCGCAATCTCTCTCCCGTTATAGAGTTCGCCCAAGCCATTCGTGTTGAGGCGCGTCGGCATATTCGGGCGAATTTTTTTCACGTAAGCCAAAAGCTCCACGAGTTCGGCAAGTCTTATCGTCGGCTCGCCGAAACCGCAAAAGACAACCTCTTTAATAACTTGCCAAGACGCGGTATCCAACTCGGCTTTGACTTCCGCAACGGTTGGCTCGTGCTCCAGCCAAAGACTGGATTCTTTAGCCATTGATTTTTTCTGCCGCAAGCAAAAGACGCAATCGCAGTTGCAACGGTTGGTTAAATTTATATAAAGCCCGCGCGGCGTCGACGAATCAATTTTCAAACTCTCGGCGAGCGGCAAATACTTCCCGCCCTTGTGCGTCGCGTAAACAATCATGTCAATCACTCCTTGACTTGTTTGACCGTTTGTGATAAATTTTCTTCGCATTGAAGTACGTCAGTGCCGCGAAGATAAAGGTTTCGACTTGACAAATGAAAAACAAATTTTAGTGGCAGGTCGTCGGTAATGCACCGACTCCCTCCCGTTGATAAAAACTAGGTGTTTAACGGAAGCCGTGTTGCGAACGGCTTTTTTCGCATCTGGGTTTTAGTTCAGATACGTAAGCAATGCCAGAACGGTTTGGATCAAGCTGAGCGTGAGCATCAACCAATCG
>CAMYWI010000077.1 GCA_947302675.1 uncultured Selenomonadales bacterium
GTTCGTGCGAAACGTTATGTCGAGATTTTTAATCGATAAAATAACTTTTTCCAACATGAATTAAATTCTCCTTGAGTAGCGGTTAGTGAAAACCCGGTCGCGCAGGACGCGCGACCGCCCGCGCTATTTTGCGTGACGCAAAATCAGCGGGTCTTTCGCCCTTTCTTTGCATACTTTCTTTGGGCGCAGCAAAGAAAGTATGAAAAACCCCGCTACATGTCCTCTAACTTTGGAGCCAATGCCTCGCGGAAACCGTCGCCGATTAAATTAAAGCCGAGCATGAGAATTGCCAGCACCGTTATCGGCGGCAGTATTTGATAAGGCAAAATCGTTATGTTGCCAAAGCCCGCCTCAATCAATGAGCCGATTGAACACTGCGGCAGGACAATGCCGACGCCGACGAAACTCAAGAACGCCTCCGTGAAAATCGCGACGGGGATTGAGAACATAACCTGCGTGATTATCGGTCCAATCGTATTCGGCAGGATTTGCTTAAAGATAATGTGGAAGGAACTCGCGCCGAGCGTCCGACTCGCCAAAACGTATTCGCGCTCCTTGAGCTTGAGGCACTCTGCGCGGGCAATCTTGCTCATGCCAATCCACTCCGTTATCAGCAGTGCCGCGATAACCAGCGTAATTCCCTTCTCCATAAAAATCGCGAGGATTGAAATGATGACGAGCGTCGGGATTGAGCCGATAATCTCAATGAACCTTTGCAAAACGTTATCGACGACGCCGCCGAAAAAGCCCGAAATCAACCCGTAACTCATGCCGATAATCATGTCAATAAAAATCGCCACGAACGCGATAATAAGTGAAACCCGCGCACCTTGCCAAGTTCTTGTCCAAAGGTCGCGCCCCATGTCGTCCGTGCCGAAGAGAAAAGTCTTGTCGGAAAAAAGATTCTGCGCGGAGCCGTCGCCCATTTGCGGCGATAAACTCTTGGCAGTAATCTCCTTGCCCGCCGTGTCCGTGACGGAAATAATTTCTTGATAGCCGTAAGAACTAACAACCGGCGCAAGGACGGCAAAACAAATTATCGCCGTGACGAGAATCAAGCCCGTGACGGCAAAGCGATTTTTTAGGAAATGAACCGCGACGCCCTTCCAATAGCCCTGCGAGGCAAAATTTTCATCAACCGTCAAATCTCTGTCGGCAATAAATTCAAAGTCGTCTTTAGTCATGCTCAATCTCCTTTAGCCGTCAATCTGATTCGCGGGTCGATTATCCCGTACAAAATGTCGAGCACGAGCATCGCGCCGATATACATTGCCGAGAAAACTATCCCCAACGCGAGAACATAATTGTAATCGACGCCCTGCCCCGCTATCGCGTCAACCATGAGCTTGCCGACGCCGTTTATCCCGTAAATTTTTTCGATAACCATTGCGCCCGTGAGCAGGTCGACGACAAGCGGCGCGATAACCGTCACAATCGGTATCAGCGCATTTCTCAAAACATGCTTGCGAATCAATTCAAAGCCGTAAAGCCCCTTCGACTCCGCGAGCCTGACATAATCGCTGTTGAGGACTTCAATCATCTCGTTGCGCGTGAATCGGGCTATCGTCGAGATTGCAAAGAGACTGAGCGACAACATTGGCATAATCGCCGATGCAAAAAAGTTTGACGGGTCGAAGAAATACGGGAAGAACGGAATTTTGTACGAGAAGAAATACTGCAGGAAGATCATAAAGACGTAGGAGGGTATGCACACGCCGAGAATCGAGGCGAGCGTACACAGTCCGTCCAGAAATTTCCCACGATTGAGCGCGGCAGTAATGCCGATTATCAGCCCGACCGCCGTCCCGAACAAAATCGACAACACGCCGATTTTAAACGAGTTCATTAAACACGCCGTCAATATCGGCTTAATCGGTGCGCCGTTGTAAAGCGACGTGCCGTTGCCGAAACTGCCGCTCAACAACATTGTCATGTAGTTGACGAACTGCTCCAGAATCGGCTTGTTGAGTCCAAGTTCCTCGCGCTTTTGCAAAATCATTTCCGCCGACATGCGCTCGACTGGGAACGGGTCGCCCGGCATTATCCGAATCAGCACGAACAGCACGAAAATTATCAGGAACAGCGTCAGCGCGGACATCAGAATTCTTTTGGTTACGTACTTTGCCATTTCAACTTTCCTTCATAATAAGATGTTTGTGAAAATATAATGTAAGAGGCGCGGCAAGTCAAGCGTTTTTGTCAGAAAGTTTTAGAAAATGGCAGTTGCCCGCGCAACAACGCCGAAATTTTTTCAATGATATAATCAGCAAAATTTATCGAAAAGGAGGCGCGGCTTGTGCGGAAGATTCTTTTGATTATTCTGCTTGCGGGCTTTATCGGTTACGCGGGCTTTAATCTTGCCGAGAGCGTTACGCCTTACGTCACGATTGCGGAGGCGCGGGCGACTTCAAACGGTGTGCAAGTCAAAGGTCTTCTCGATAAAAATTTTGAGCCTGTGCAGACTTGCGACGAGTTCACGTTCAGCTTGCAAGATGAGGAGACGGGCGAGACGATGCGAGTCAAATTCGACGGCATTAAGCCCGACCAATTCGACGAGGCGTATCACATTGTCGCAGTCGGCAAGTACGAGGCGGCGGACGAAACTTTTCATGCCAAAAAACTTTTAATTAAGTGTCCGTCCAAATACGAAGGGCAACAATCACAAAGTTGACGGGCTGAAAACGCGGCGAGTAGTTGAGGCTGTCACAATCTCGGACGCGACAACTGTTCCGCCGCTTTTAAAGCGGCTGTCCGTCGAAGTACGAAGGGCAACAATCGAGGTGAGTGCTTGACGGGAAATTTACTTTTGGGTGGCGGCTTGACGGCGGCACTCGCGGCAATGGCTATCTGCCTTGCGCAAAGAATTCCTTCTGCGCGGCTGGTGAAAATAATCGCGCTTGTCTCGGCAGGATTCATCTGCGCGGCAAGCCTGCTCCTATGGATTTTGATCTTTGAAAATGATTTCAGCGTAGAGTACGTGGCGGCTTACTCGTCAACTACGCTCCCGACAATTTACAAAGTCTCGGTGTTTTGGGCGGGGCAACAAGGCTCCTTCCTGCTGTGGCTGTTGATTCATGCGACAATCGGCGCAGTGCTGACGTTCAGAAGAACTTCGGCGGCGGCGTTGGGAATTTATTTCTTAATGCAAAGCGTGTTGGTCTTCCTAGTCTTGGCGAAGTCGCCGTTCGCAGAAAATCCCGCGCAGGTTTTTGAAGGCGTCGGACTGAATCCGCTGTTGCAAGATTTTTGGATGGCAATTCACCCGCCGATAATCTTTGTGGGCTACGCGCTGTTGGCGGTGCCGTTCGCGCTGAGCTTGGGCAGTCTCTTAACGGAGGCGGCGTCGCGAGTTTGGCTTGAAGAGGCTCGCAAGTGGACGCTCGCGGCGTGGAGTTTTCTCGGCGCGGGAATATTTATCGGCGGCTACTGGGCTTACAAAGTTTTAGGCTGGGGCGGCTATTGGGGCTGGGATCCCGTCGAGAATTCGTCGTTAGTCCCCTGGCTGTTGGCGGCAGTCCTCTTGCACTTGATAAACCTCGCGCGAAAAAAATCTGCCGTCTTACCGCAAGCACACGTCGCGGCAACTTTCACTTACGCGCTTGTAATTTACGGAACATTTTTAACGCGGTCGGGAATTCTGGGTGACTTCTCGGTTCACTCGTTCGCAGGGTCGAGTATCGGCTTAGCAATCGCGCTGGCAAATGCGCTCGTGCTAATCGGCGGGCTGTTGATAATCTTAGCCAAAGCAAAGGAACTGCCGCAGGGCGAACTTTATAAATCGTATTCCGATTCGTCGTTCATAATCTTGCTGAGTTGTTTGTTGATGATATTTATCGCGGCGATAGTTTGGCTGGGCATGTCAATGCCGCTGTTGACGCAAATCATCGGGCAGGCGGCGGCGGTCGACGCAGATTTTTACATCAAAAGCACGTCGCCAATCGCGCTGACACTGGCGGCACTGATGATTTACGTCTTTATAAAATTCGGGCGAGCGATAAGTTTAGGCGGGAAGGTCGCGCACGTCGGTTTCTTGGCAATGCTCGCGGCGATAGTAATTTCTTCAACGGGCGAGACAGTCACGCAGGAGTTTAGAACGCGCGAGGCAGTTTCAATCGCGGGACATGAGTTTGTTTACGAGGGGCAAGTTTTCACGGAAGACGAGCGGCAAAAATTCTACGTGTACAGAGTTGACGGCGAGATCGTTCGCGCTTTGACAAAACTGCGCGGCAACGGCACGGACGCGGCTCGTGAACCGGCTATCTTGAAAAGTTTTGCGGGCGACGTGTACATTGCTCCGCACGCGCCGCAGATTGACAGCGTTCAAGAGTTGTTGCTGACTAAAAATCTTTTAGCAATGGACGGCGAGCTTGGCTACGTTTTCGAGGACGCGCAGATTGACTACGACGACAACAATCAACCGATTCAAGCGACAGCGGCAATCACGATAACCGACGGCGAAGTTGAAGAGACGATTCACCCGTTGATAATCGTCACGCCCGACGGCGGCTCGTCGCAAGCTCTTGAAGTCTTCAACGGCAAGCGGCGCGTTCGCCTTACGGGAATATCGGGCGACTTGGAGAAGGCGCGGCTTGAAATTCTTCCGACACTAAATAAAGTCTCTGAAATGTCTGTGACCGCGACTGTCTCAACGAAACCTTACATTTGGCTTTTATGGTTGAGTGTAACAGCAATCTGCGTGGGAACTTTATTAGCGATAAGAAAATAGAAATGGTAGCGGTTTGTCGAAAGGCAGAGGGGGCGGCATGGACGCCGCCCCATGACCCGAACGCTGGCATCGCAAGCGTTCGCCCTTTCTTTTTGGCGAATGCAACGGTGTTGCATGAGGTTTTTCTTTGGGCAAGCAAAGAAAAAGTTTTTCAACAAACAAATTGAAGTGTTAATTACGAACTTAGAGAAGGGAGGTCATGATATGTGCTTGAAGGATTTATTTGAAAAGCACACGCTTAAATGTTTGACGGGCGGCGTAATCGTCGGCGTATTGGCGGTGGGCGTCGGCATGGGCGCGTTGCACGCGTCGGGCACCAAAGAATTTTGCGGTCAATGCCACTCAATGAAACACGAGGCGGCGACGTTTGAAATGTCAATTCACAGGAACCAAGACTGCGTCGAATGCCACTTGCCGCACGACAATACCGCGCATTATCTGTTCGAGAAGGGGCGCACGGGTATGGTTGACATGTTCCATGAGGCAATGCGCGATTATCCTAATAGGATCAAGCTCGACGCGGACGCCCGCCAAATGGTCAACGAAAATTGTATGCGTTGCCACGAGGCGGCAATGTCCTACGTCGACAACGCACCTCACGGTCCGCAAGAAAATTGCTTGAAGTGTCACAGCAAAGTTGCGCACGGCGCGAATCACTTGGAAGGGGGTATAACAGTTGAGTAAGATGCAAAAATATATCGCGGGCGTGCTCGTCTTGTGCGTGGCATTCTTCGGCTTGATGTTCGCCAGAGTCATTGCCAAGCCCGCTACAAAATTTGAACTGGTTCCAATTCCAGAAGACCAGAAGTTAACGCGCATGGCTTACGAAAAAGCCTACCCGTTGCAATTCAACTCCTACAAAAGGACAATGGAAGGCGACCCCAGCCCGACAGGCTTTGGCGGCGCACAGGCGGGCAACTCCCACTTAATGGAACAGCCCGAACAAATTGAATTATTCAAAGGCTACAAGTTCTCGATTCAATACGACGACGATCGCGGGCATTGGTACGCCGGTCAAGATATTCTCGAATCACTCCGCCGCCCCGGTCAAAAAGGCTCCTGCATAACCTGCAAAGGCTCCTACATGTACGACGTTTATTTCAAGGAAAGCGGCTGGGATTATGCGTCGAAACCGTTTGACGAAGTAGCCGCTCCGATTAAAGACGACGAGTGGTTTGGCTGTTCAAGTTGCCACGATCCCGACACTATGCAACTTCGCGTTTACAATCAAGGCTTTGTCGAGTCAATGGAAGAAATGGGCGTTGACATAAGCCAGGCGACCCATAACGAAATGCGACTCTATGTCTGCGCACAGTGCCACAACGAATATTTCTTCACGGCGGAGGACGGGCGCGTTCACATGCCTTTTGCGAACGGTCTCGACCCCGAAGCCGAGTACAAATATTATCATGACGGACATTCCAAAGGCTTCACGGGCGACTGGACGCACCCTGACAGCGGCGCACGCATGTTGAAAGTTCAGCACCCCGACTTCGAGGTTTGGACTGATTCAATCCACGCGCTTAACGGCGTCACCTGCGTTGATTGCCATATGCCTTACATGCGTCAAGACGGCGTCAAGTACACCTCGCACTGGATGACTAACCCGCTTAAGCATTACGAATCGGCTTGCTCGAAGTGCCACGACGAATCCTACGAGACAATGCTCCACCGCGTGCAGACGATTAACAACAATACCTTTAAACTTTTGCGCATGGCTGGTGAAACGACCGCCCGCGCTCACAAAACTATCAAAGCCGCTCACCTTGCAGGCGCGACCGACGAACAGCTTGCTGAATCTCGTCAACTCGTCCGCGAGGCTCAGTGGTATTGGGATTGGGTCAGTGCCGAAAGTTCAATGGGTTTCCACAATCCCGATAAGTGCATGAGAGCACTCGGCATTTCCCTTGACGC
>CAMYWI010000078.1 GCA_947302675.1 uncultured Selenomonadales bacterium
CGACACGGGCACGGCGAGCAGCGGGATGAGTGTCGCGCGCCAGCTCTGCAGGAAGACGAAAATAACCAACACGACGAGGAGCAACGCCTCAATGAACGTGTGCGCCACTTCCTCGATTGAGGCGCGGATATAATCTGTGCTGTCGAAAATTTCATTGATGTAAAGTCCGGGCGGAAGGTTCGGGCGTTGCCGCTCGATGATGTCCTGAACGCCGCGGACGGTCGTCATGGCGTTTGCGTCGCTCGTGAGCTGAATGCCGAAGCTGATAACCGTTGAACTTCGCGACGATATTGTTTTGGCGTTGACCGGATTCGATTCGCGCGACGTCTTTCATGAAAACGAAAGTTCCGTCGGTGCGGCTCTTCAAAATTATATTTTCAAACTCGGAAATGTCTGTGAGGCGTCCCTGAACTTTGCCGGTGAATTGTTTCTCCTGCCCTTGCGCCAGAGGCATGGAGCCGATTGTGCCCGCCGCCGCCTGCAGGTTTTGTTCGTTGATGGCGGAGGTAACGTCGGCGACAGTCAAATCATATTCGGCGAGCTTGTCGGGGTTGAGCCAAATGCGCATTGAATAATCGGAGCCGAAGATTTGAACGTCGCCCACGCCGTCGACGCGCTTAATCTCGTCCATGAGATAAATGTCCGCGTAATTTTTCATGAAGGCGCGGTCGTAACTGCCGTCGGGCGAATACATCGACAGGAAGAGAGCCATTTCGTTTGACTCCTTGCGAGTCGTGACGCCCTGGCGTTGAACGTCGGTAGGCAAGCTGGCGTTGGCAATAGCGACGTTATTTTGAACTTTAACGGAGTCCATGTCGCCATCCGTGCCGACTTCGAAGACGACGCTCAAGCTGTAACGCCCCGTGTCGTCGGAGTTGGAGCTCATGTAGTCCATGCCGTCGGTGCCGTTTACCTGCTGTTCAATGACCTGCGCGATAGTCTCGTTGACGACAGAGGCATTCGCGCCCGTGTAGTTTGTGCTGACCGAGATTGTCGGCGGAGAAATTTGCGGATACTGCGCGATTGGAAGTTGCAATGCCGCCAAGATACCGACGAGCGTAATTATCAGGGCAATGACTATCGCGAATATCGGTCGGTGAATAAAAAACTTTGCCATAAGCATCAACTCCTTGTCGGGACTAATCCCTAAAATAAATTTTCTCGTCAGTCAGATTTTCAGTCCGCGCCAAAGCCACAGTCGCGGCAACGTCGCCCGTCACGTTGAAACAAGTACAAATCCTGTCGCAAATGGTGGAAATGCAAAACAAAATGCCCGCAATGTCGGTCGGCACTCCGAAAACCGTCGTGACGCTTATTATGCCAATTACAGACGCATTGGGCACGGCGGGACCACTGATTGACAACATCACATTCATTGAGAAAATTATCATGAGCGCGTTCAAATCGACCGTGACGCCATACATTTTCAAGAACATAATCGCGGCAAGCGGCAGATAAATACACCCGCCGTCCATGTTAATCGTCACGCCGATTGGGATTGAGAAGGAAGAAATTTTTGGGGCGACGCCCATTTTTTTTGTGCAGAAATTCATAGTAAAAGGCATAGTGACCGCGCTTGAACTTGTCGCAAACGGTACCGCCCATAACGACGGAATTTTTTTGAGGAAGGGGAACGGCGACAGTTTCCCGACAACTCGAATCAGCAGAGCATAGACGCCGAGCATTGAGCCGTTACCGATAAGTTGCGCGGCTATCAGCGTTCCCATCATCAAGACAATGTCAACGCCCATTCCCGTCACCAAGTTTATCATTGCGAAGAAGGCAATCAGCGGCACAAAGAAAATTATCATCGTGACGAGTTTCATAAAGAGTTCGTTGCAGTCGTTGAAGAACTCGCGCAGGACTTTAACTTTGTTGTCCAAAGCGTTAAGCGCGACGCCACACAGCACCGCGATAAAAATCACCTGCATTAAATTTCCGTTGGCAATCGGATTGACGAGGTTTGGAGGAATAATGTCGACGATAAAATTAATCAGCGAAAATTCGTAGCTGTCGACGGCGGCAGAAGTTGGAATTGTCCCGATTTGTGGCACGTCGCCAGAGAAGAAAAGTTTCGCGACAGTCAAGCCGACGGCAGCGGCTATTAAGCTCGTGAAGAGATAAAGCCCTACGAGTTTTGAGCCGACGCGCCCGACGCTCGCTCCCGCGTTCATGCCGATTATCCCGCAAGCCACGCTGAAGAAAATCACCGGCGCGATAACCAAGCTTAGCGCGTGCATGAACATTGTATAAAGCGGCTTGATAAAATTTTCGCTGACAAGTGCGATTGATTCGGGCGCGAGGAATTCTTTCATGAAGAAACCGACAATCACCCCGCCGACAATCCCCGCCAACGTCAATTTCAGGCGCAGATTGTTTTCGTTGCTGACGTTGATTGTAATAACGTTGCGATTATTTTTGTGATGCCAAGTCATCTTTTGGCGGTTGGCTTTAAGAATCAGTGTACGATAGTATTCCTCGTCGTCCTCGTCCCAGTCCGAGACTTCGACAAGCGGATTGTAAGGAGAACCTTGAGCCGTCATTTGAATTTGTACACCGCCGAAAAATTTCTTGACGACTTGAACTTTGACCTGCGCGACCTTACCGAGATTTACCATGCGCCAAAAAATTTCCTCAACCAACAGCTCGGCTCGCAAGGCGTCTTTCTGCTCAAGCTTGGCTTGCGTCAGCTGCGCGTCCAACGTCTCTTGCATGTCGGAAAAATTTCCTGCGTCCAAATGAAAAGCTTGCATTAAAGTAACCTCTTACCTGCCGCGCAGATTGTCGGGAGCGTTCGGATTTGTATTTGGCGCGTCAAGTCCCGCGTCCGCGTTATAAGTTTTCGTCGCGTCCACGAGAGTAAAGCCCATTTCACTTGGCGTGACGTTTGTAATATTAAGCTCGACGCCCTCGCGCAGGTTGGTCAAGCCCTCGACGATAACGGTGTCGCTCGTGCTTATGCCGCTGTTGACAATGAAGTAACTGCCGACCTGGTCGCCGAGTTCAACGGTACGCGCCTCCGATTTATTCTCCTTGCCGACGACCATAACGAACGACTTGCACAAAAGCTGTTGAACGGCGCGTTGCGGAACCAAGATAGCGCGGGGAATGACTTCGCCCGTGAGCTTGACGCGAGCGAACATGCCGGGCATTAAAAGACCGCTGGGGTTGGGGAAAATCGCCTTCATGATGAGCGAGCCGGTGCTGTTGGCAAGTTCGCGGTCGACTTCGACAATGCGCCCCTCGAACGGATACTGTTTGCCGTCGGAAAGAGTTATCGTCACGTCGATTGGGTTGTGGTCGGATTGCATAGCTTGAACCGTCATGAACTTAAGATAATCCGCCTCGCTGATTGAGAACTGCGCGAAAATCGGATTGGGTGCGCCTAAAGTTACAAGCGTCGTTTGACCCGCCGAAACAAAAGTTCCAACTGCCACGTCGTCAACGCCGAGTTGTCCTGCCATTGGCGCGTAAATATCGGTGTCTGCGAGATCTTCCTGAGCAGTTCGGAGCGCGGCTTGGCAAGCATAAATTGCCGCCTTGTTCGCCTCGCAGGTTGCCTCGTCCGCGCGAACTTTGGCGGCTTGAGTGGCGACGGCTTGTTCAGAAATTGCCGCCTCCTCGAACAGCTTTTGATTGCGTTGCAAGTCCGTCAAGTCGTTGTTGTAGGTTGCCTTCGATTGTTCAAGGACGGCTTCGGCTTGCGCAAGGTCGGCTTGAGCGCGGAGCACGGCGGATTTGTATTGGCGCGAATCGATTTGATATAAGAGCTGCCCTGCCTCGACGTACTGTCCGCCGTTGATATATTTCTCGACGACGTTGCCGGAGACTTTGGATTGAATTTGAACTTCTTCCGTGCCGACGAGATGTCCGGCGTATTCGCTGGCAAGCGGCGTGTCGCGTTGAATGACTTTCATCGCTTTGACTTGCGCCTTTTGAACTTGCGCTTGTTTTTGTTGATCATCGTCGCCGCAACCGCCGAAAAGTATTGAGGTCGCGGCGAGGAATGCCGCCATTGTCATCAATTTGGCTTTCGATAAAACCACTTCGACCCCTCCCGTTTCTCTAAAAATTATAAAAGAATTTTAAGGTTTGCGCGGCTAAATGTCAATTTGAACTTGCGCGGGGAATGCATTATAATAGCAGTGGCAGGTAGCCCTGATTCGGCTAATCGATTCATTTTGTATGTTGAACATACTTTCTTTGCTTGCCCAAAGAAAGTATGCAAAGAAAAGGCACCTCGCGGGGGCGTAGACCCGCTTATTTCGCATCACGCGAAATAGCGCGGGCGACCGCACGTCCTGTGCGGTCGGGTTGCGACGAACCGCTACTAAAAAATTGTTTGAGGGTTTATTAAATGGAAAAGCTTTTAAATCTGCAAGGCGATAAGACTTTGATCATGGGGATTTTGAACGTCACGCCCGATTCATTTTCCGACGGCGGCAAGTATTTTTCTGCGGAGGCGGCGGCGGCTCATGCGCGGCAAATGATTTCCGACGGCGCGGATATTCTCGACGTGGGCGCGGAGTCCACTCGCCCCGACGCAAAAGTTATCGGCGTCGACGAAGAAATTGCCCGCCTCGAAAAAATTCTGCCCGTCATGAAAAATCTCGGCGTCCCGATTTCCATTGACACTTACAAGCCCGAAGTCGCCGAGTTTTCGCTGGAGCGCGGCGCGAACATTATTAACGACGTGCACGGCTTGGAGGATTCGCGCATGATTGCCGTCGCCAAAAAGTTTAATGCGCCCGTCATTGCCATGCACAGCGATAAATGTTGCGACGGAGATATTATCGACGACGTGAAAAATTTCTTCCGCAGGACGCTTGCCAAGTTCGACGGGCAAATTATCTTTGATCCTGGCATTGGCTTTGGCAAGACGCAGGAAGAAAATCTGGAAATTCTTCAACGCCTCGACGAGCTTAAAGATCTTGACGGGCGCGAAGTCCCTTTAATGTTGGGCGTCAGTCGCAAAAGCTTTATCGGTTGGTTGACGGGCTTGCCTCTTGACGAGCGCGACGAGGCGACCGGCGCAATTTGTGTTCACGCGATAGCAAAAGGCGTCGACCTTGTCCGCGTTCACAACGTCAAAATGATTGCGCGGATGTGTTCGATTGTAGATAAATTGGAGAGGAGAAGTTTTTCATGAGTGACAAGATTATTTTGAAGGGGCTTGAAGTTAAGGGGCGGCACGGCTGCTCGGATTACGAACAGCAGCACGAGCAGACTTTTATCGTCGACGTGGAGCTTTATCTTGACCTGTTGCCGGCGACGCGGAGCGATGATCTCGGCGAGACGATTGATTATGCGTCGGTCATTGTCGACATAAAAAAGATTGTCGGCGGTGCGCCGCGCAATTTGATTGAGACGGTTGCGCAGGAGATTTGCGACCTGCTTTTGCGGAAGTACTTCCTGCTTGACGGCTTGAAAGTCACGTTGCACAAGCCCGCGCCGCCCGTCAAAGAGAAATTCGGCGGGGCGTCAGTCGAAATAACTCGGCAACGCACTCACGAATCGCTTGCGGGCATTTGGAAACAAAATAAAAAGTCGGCGTTATGATTTGTTATTTAGGCTTAGGCGCGAATCTCGGAGCGCGAGAAAAAACTTTGCGGCGGGCGATTGAACTCATAAAAAAAATCCCCGCAGTGAAGTTGTTACGGGTATCGTCGTTTTACGAAACGGAGGCTTGGGGCGTCGTCAATCAGCCGAACTTCATCAACGCCGCGATAAAAATTTCAACCGCGCTTGAGCTGCTCGCTCTGCTTGACGAGTTGCAACGGATTGAACTGGAGCTTGGCAGGGTTCGCCGCGAACATTGGGGAGCGCGTACCATCGATATCGACATTCTTTTTATCGAAGGGCGAGAAATTTCTTGCGAGCGATTGACGGTGCCACATAAATTTCTTTTCGCGCGGGACTTTGCGCTTGTGCCGCTTAAGGAAATTTTCTCGTCGCTTGAGTGCAAACTTCACGGCGATAAAGTTATTCGCGTCGAAGGTTCGCCGATTGATTTTAAGTTCAAGCTCGTTGCGTGCGTCGATAAAAATTTCGGGCTTGGCTACAAAAATAATCTGCTGTTTAAAATCCCTGCCGACCTTAGAAATTTCCGTGCGCTAACTTTGAATCACACAATCGTTTTCGGGCGCAAGACCCTTGCAACTTTCCCTAATCAACAGCCGCTCGACGGGCGTAGGAATATTCTCTTGAGCCGTTCGCTGAAAAGTTTAGCGGGCTTTGAAGTCGTCGGGGGCGTCGAGGAACTCTTTGACATTTTGGACGCGGCGAAGGAAAATTTTGTTATCGGCGGCGCAGAAGTTTTCAACGAGCTGATTCCCTACGCCGCAGAAATTTTCTTGACGGTCGTCGACGCAGAGGCGCAAGCCGACGTTTTCTTTCCAAACGTTGACGAATTCACTTTGCAAGCCGCGCGGATTGTTGACGGCTGCGAATTCAGGAGATATACGCGATGAGAAAAATTTTTAGGAACGATTGGGCGGAGCTGTTGAACGACGAACTCAACGAGCCGTACTATCAGGAGCTGCGCAAGTTTTTAATCGACGAGTACAGCACGAAGAAAATTTTCCCGAACATGTACGACATCTTCAACGCGCTGCACTTCACGAGCTAC
>CAMYWI010000079.1 GCA_947302675.1 uncultured Selenomonadales bacterium
CTACGTGCACCCCGCCTACGATTATGTTTTGAAATGTTCGCACACGTTTAATTTGTTGGACGCTCGCGGCGCAATCAGTGTGAGTGAGCGCACGGCGTTTATCGGGCGCGTTCGGAAGTTGGCTCGCATGTGCGCGGAAGTTTATCTCAAACAGCGCGAAGAACTCGGCTATCCCTTGCTGAAAAAATCTGCGGAGGTGAGCGCGTAATGGATAAAAAAATTTTGTTGCTTGAGATTGGCACGGAAGAAATTCCCGCGCACACCATGCCCGGCATTTTGAATCAGCTCAAAACTTTAGCGGAGAAAAATTTGACGGAGGCGCGAATCAGTTTCGGCGAAGTTCAAACGCTTGGCACGCCGCGCAGATTGGCATTGCTTGTCAGCGACGTTGCGGCGAATCAAGCCAACGTCGAGACGGAGAAAAAAGGACCTTCGACAAAAATCGCCTTCGACAAAGACGGCAAGCCTTCAAAGGCGGCGATTGGTTTTGCTCGCGGGCAGAAGGTTGCGCCCGAAGATTTAATCACGCGCGACGGCTATGTTTACGCCGTGATTCGCGAGGCGGGCAAGCCTTCCGCAGAAATTTTCAAGACGCTCTTGCCGAAAATTATTTGCGAGCTGAACTTCCCCAACAACATGCGTTGGGGCAACCTCGACTTTAAATTTATTCGCCCATTGCGTTGGCTTGTCGCGCTGTTCGGCGAAGAGATTATCCCGTTCGAGCTTGCCAACGTTCAGAGCGGCAGGACTTCACGCGGTCACAGATTTTTGAGCGTGGGCGACTTTGAAATTGCAACGGCGGAGGATTACGTCAAGGCCTGCGCGGAGAATTTTGTTATCGTCGACCAGAATCAACGCCGCGAAATGATTGCCGCGCAGATTAATGAAGTCGCCGCAAATAAAAACGGCGTCGCCGAAATTACCGACGACCTTTTGGAGGAAGTCCTTTATCTCGTCGAATATCCGACGGCTCTTGCGGGCGCGTTCGAGGAAAAATATTTGCAACTGCCCGCCGAAGCCGTCATAACTCCCATGCGCGACCACCAACGCTATTTCCCCGTGAAAAATTCCGACGGCGCGTTGATGCCGCTGTTTATCACGGTTCGCAACGGCGGCAAAGATTATCTCGACATTGTTCAGCACGGCAACGAACGAGTTTTGAAGGCTCGCCTTGAGGACGCGCAGTTCTTCTTCAACGAGGACAGGAAAAAATCTCTTGCGGCTCACCGCGACAAACTAAAAACTGTCGTCTTCCAGGAAGGTCTCGGCTCGGTTTATGAGAAGACTGAACGGCTTGTTAAACTTGTCGAGAAAATTTCTGCAGTGCTCGGCGTCGACGCAACCAATGCAATTCGTGCGGCGGAGCTTTCCAAAGCCGACTTGGTTACGGGCATGGTGACGGAGTTCACGGAGTTGCAGGGCGTCATGGGGCGCGAGTACGCCAAACTTGACGGCGAGGCTCCTGAAGTCTGCGCGGCGATTGACGAACACTACATGCCGCGATTCGCTGGCGACGCTCAACCCAAAACCACTGCCGGAAAAATTTTGAGTCTCGCGGATAAAATTGATAACATCGTCGCGACGTTCAGCCGCAACTTGATTCCGACTGGTTCGCAAGATCCATTTGCCCTGCGCCGTCAAGCACTCGGCATGGTTAATCTTTTGACGTCGGCGCGTTGGTCGTTGCCGCTCAGTGAAGTCGTCGAACTTTCTATGGACTTGCTCAAAATCACGGACGCGGTCGGGCGCGAGAAGATTCAACAGGAATTCGCCGACTTCATGCGCCTGCGCGTCAAAAATGTTTTGAGTAGCTCGACGCGCTACGACGTTATCGACGCCGTGATTGATGACGTGGACGACGTGTTTACCGTCACGCTCAAGGCGGCGGCTGTCGAACAATTCCTCAAGACGCCCGACGCAACCAAAAATATTCAATCGTTCGTGCGCGTCGGCAACCTCGCCAAAAAAGCCGAGTCGCTCGAAATGGACGCGGAGCTTTTCACATTCGACGCGGAAAAAGTTTTGTACAAGGCGTTCGAGGCGATAAAGGTCGTGGCGGGCGAGCTTATCGACAAAAAAGATTTTCTCGGCGCACTAGACGCGCTCAAAAAACTTTCCACGCCGATAGATTCATTCTTTGATTCGGTCATGGTCATGGACGAAAATTTAACCGTAAGACAAAATCGGCTCGCGCTGTTGAAGTCAATCGACGAGTTGCTCGCGCGAATCGCCGACTTCGCCAAAATCGTTCAGTAAAAAATTTTTGCAAAGAAAAAGCCCCGACTTCGGTCGAGGCTGATTTTTTTTACTCCGCGATAATCTTCATTGTCGGGAACAACAGCACGTCACGAATTGACGCCGCGTCGGTCAAGAACATAACCAAGCGGTCGACGCCGATACCTAGTCCGCCCGTCGGCGGCATTCCGAATTCCAACGCGCGAATAAAATCTTCGTCCATAACGTGCGCCTCTTCGTCGCCCGCCTCGCGCTGCTTGAGTTGCTCCTCGAAACGCGCCCGCTGGTCAATCGGGTCGTTTAGTTCCGTGAAACCGTTCGCCAGTTCCCGCCCGTAAACAAAAAATTCAAAGCGGTCAGTGATTCGCGGGTCGTCGAAATTTTTCTTAGCAAGTGGAGAAATTTCCGTAGGGTGGTGCGTAATGAATATCGGCTGAATCAAATCGTCCTCAACCTTTGCCTCGAAGACCGCGTTCAAAATCCCGCCAATGCCAAAGCGTTTTTCATAGGCAACGCCTAACTCGTCAGCCATCGCCCGCGCCTCGTCGACAGTTTCACACGACAAGAAATCTTTGCCCGTCTTATTCTTAACCGCGTCATTCATGCTCAGTTGCGGCGTATTCGCCAAATCAATTTCGACGCCCTGATAAGTTATCTTGGTCGTGCCGTTGACCGCCTCCGCCGCCGCGCAGACAATCCCGCGCGTGACTTCAATCAAATCGCGATAGTCGCCGTAAGCTTGATAAATCTCGACGCTCGTGAATTCGGGGTTGTGGCGAATGTCCATGCCCTCGTTGCGAAAAACTCTGCCCAACTCATAGACGCGCTCAAAGCCGCCGACGATTAATCTTTTCAAGTTCAGCTCCGTCGCAATGCGCAAGTACAAATCGGCGTCAAGGGCGTTGTGGTGAGTGATAAAAGGTCGTGCCGCCGCGCCGCCCGCTATCGTCGACAAAACAGGCGTCTCGACTTCCACAAAGTCGCGCTCGTCAAGATACTTGCGAATCGCCTTGATGACCTTGTCGCGCTTGATAAACGTCTCGCGCACTTCGGGATTCATAATCAAATCAAGGTAGCGTTGACGGTAGCGAATCTCCACGTCTTTAAGCCCGTGAAACTTTTCGGGCAACGGGCGGAGCGACTTCGCCAGAATTTTAAAATCCTCAACGCGAACAGTCAGCTCGCCGCGCTTAGTCTTGAAAACTTGCCCGCGCACGCCGATTATGTCGCCAATGTCCAAAAGCTTGAACTCGGAATATTTTTCCTCGCCGAGAACGTCAAGCTTGAAGTAAATTTGAATTGCGCCGCTCCTGTCCGCGAGAGTTGCAAAGCTCGCCTTGCCGTGCCCGCGAATCGCCATGAGCCGCCCGGCAATCGAAACTTCGCCCGCGTCGACTTCGCCTTCAATCTCGCCGAACTCCGCGCGAACGTCCGCCGCGTGATGCGTGACCTCGTAGCGCGAACCAAACGGCTCGACGCCCTTATCTATAAAGCCCTTGAGTTTCTCGCGACGAATTTTTATCAACTCGTTCTCGTCAAGCGGCTGCTGTTGAAAATTTTTTGCCATGAATAAGCCTCCTTTGATTTGGAAAATATAACACGTCGCGCCGCGTTTATCAATGTTGAAAAAAATTTCCGCGCATGATAAACTTTGCCAAATATTTTTGCGGAGGTCGCAATGGAAAAGTTAAAAGTGATTTTGGTCGTACTGAACAAAAATTTTTTGCGGAGTGCGCTGGCGGTTTTGAACTACAGCAAGGCGTCGCCGGTTTTGGTGCTCATGGATAGCGACGAAAAATTTATCAAGCTCGGCGAAAACGCTCGGATACAAGTCGTGCCGTTCGCGTTGCTTAACAAAGTCATTGTGCTTGGAAAAAATTTCTTGTGGGTGATTTGCGGAAGGACTTCGGACGTGGACGCGCCCGCTAAGTTGAAAAAACTTTTGACGGCAAACGACGTGCCCGAAAGAAATATCGTCAAATTTGAAGTCATGGAGCAAATCAATCCGCTGTGGCTGGCGAACTTGCGCTACGCCGAAGAAAATCCGATTGAAAATTTCGCGACGGGTGACGACTTCACGACTTACGGCTTGGACTTTAAAAAACTTTCCGAAGTTGCGGGCGTCAACCTCGCCGCTCCGAATCAAGACTTGCGCCAGAGCTTTTCGATTGCTCAGCACATTTTTAAAACGGCTAAGCGCGGCGCGATTAAAAATGTTTTTATCGGGCTTGCGCCGTACTCATTGCTCGTCGACGTTCGCAAAAACTTTTCGACCTGCGCGGACGACATTGCCTACGCCTTCTCCCTGCGCGAGGAAATTTCCGCCGCAACCGTTCATGACAAATTGCTTGCAAATCTTCTCGGCGACAACGTTAAAAAATTTTTCGCGAAAGTCACGAGTGCGACCGCCGATTTAAATTTCGATAAGCTCAAGACTGAGCGGGATAAAAAAATTACCGTCGGCGGCATGACGGCTTGGGAAGACGAACTCGCCCGCCTCACGAAAACTTTTGACGCCGAGACCGTCGAAGAAAATCTGCGTGTCCTCGAAGATTATGTAAAGCTGTGCGTCGACAACGGCGCGAATCCGATTGCGATTATGTTCCCGTTCGCTCCCGTCCTCAAGGAAAATTACAACCGCGAAAGTTTGTTGACGCTCCGCCGTGAACTCTTGCGTCTCGAAAAAATTTACAACCTCACGGTCATTGACATGTTCGACGCGCAGATTGATTACGATTGCTTTAGCGACACGACGCATTTAAATTCAAAGGGCGCGACTCTCGCGAGTGCGGCGATTGACTTTCGACTGCGCGGGAAAAATTTCTTGCCGCTTGAAAAAATTTCCCAACTCAACTACGTGGACATTTTCAACGTGTCGAACGTTCTCGACAAGGACGCTTACAACGAGACGCTTGAAAAGTATTTTAATCACGCGGTGAAGAAGATTCGCGCTAAGAAAAAAATCCGCGTCGGCTTTGTCAGCGATGATCCGTCGATGTGGTGTGGCGACTTGTTGTTCAAACTCTTTGCCGATGATAAGCATTGCGAGACGACATTTTTCCTTTGCTTGCAGAAAGGTTTGCGCAATCAGCCGCTCAGCGTGGAGGATTTTAATCGTGGGCTGGAAAGTTTCAAGTCGCGCGGCGTGAACGTCGTTGCTGTGACGAACGACGAGCAAACTTTTCCCGCGCAGGACTTGCTGATAATTTTGCGCCCGTACTTTGATCATCTGCCCAAAAGTTTTGCGCTGTCGTCAATCGGCGCGGAGACGTTGCTTGCGTACATTCCCTACGGTTTCAACATGTCGGCTTGGAATATTTATGACACGCCGATTTATCATGTCGCCTGGAAAATTTTCTTCGAGACGCAGTTTCATATCGACTTGTTGGAAAAGGAATGTCGGACGGGCATGCCGCGCGGAGTTTTCAGCGGCTATCCTAAGCTCGACGCCTTTTATAAAAATCCCACGTTCGATTGGAAGATGACGCGCCCCCATGCCGTGAAAATTATTTACGCGCCGCATTGGTCGATAAACAGCGGCATTTTCTACGCGACGTTCCAATACAATTACAAGTTCTTTTATGAGTTCGCGAAGGCGCACCCCGAAACGTCGTGGGTTATCAAGCCGCACCCGATGTTGTTATCGTCGGCGGTCGGGCACAAAGTTTTTCCTTCGGAAGAATCATTCCGAGAATATTTGCAGGCGTGGGACGACTTACCCAACGCAAAAGTTTTCACCGGCTCAGAGTATCAAGGGCTTTTCGCCACGAGTGACGGCATGATTATGGATTGCGGCTCGTGGATTGGCGAATATCAATACACGCACAAGCCGATGATTTTCTTGACGCGCGACACGCAGAAGTTTAACCAACTCGGTAACGCGCTGATGAAAATTCTTTATCGCGTTGACGGCAAGGACTTAAAGGGAATTGCCGCGCTGTTGCAGAAAGTTTTTATCGCGGGCGAGGACGAACTTAGCGAGCCGCGCAGAAACTTTTTCGATAAGCACATGAACTACATGCAGGCGAACGGTACGACCGCTAGCGAATTTATCTTTAAGACGGTCGCGCGGGATTTACGGCTTTGAATTTTAAGGAGGAGCTACATGGGCAAGGGAGCCGGCAAACTTGAACTTATCGCTCAGCAAAATGAACTTTTACAACAACAAAACGATTTACTGCGCGAACAAAACGAACTCTTAAGGCAACAATCGATTCGTGACGAGCGCGAAGTTTTTGTCGAAGACATTGACCGCGACGAAATGCGCAACAGTTTGCTGGTCACTAGTCACAAGAAAAAGTTATGTA
>CAMYWI010000080.1 GCA_947302675.1 uncultured Selenomonadales bacterium
TTTTGGCGATATGCTGGTCACTTTAATGTTGTTGCCGCCGTTTACAGCTATGGTCTCGATGTTATTGTTCGCGTTATCCAAGACAATATCTTTAGCCGCCGCGACCGTAATTTTCTTTGCGCTGATTACTTCGGTTTTGTCGTCGACTTGCGCGATTGAACCTTCCGAACTTATGCTTACATCTTCGCTGCTGACTTTGCCGAGCGTCAATATCCCGTCATTAACGCCCTTGATATGAGCCGCGCCGTAAAGGGTCAAGCCGTCGGTCTTCGCGGCTTTGTTGGCTATCATAATGGGATTGTCCGCCGTGCCGATTTGGTTGCCCTTGTCGACGTTGAATTCTATCCTGCCCGTCGTGCCGAAGTAGCCCGTCGTGCCTGCGCGGCGATAAATGTTCTGCGCCCTTATATCTATATCTTTGCCCGTCAATAAAGTGGAGCCGTATTCAAAATCGCCTTGAGTCTCGGCTTTGAAAGTGCCGCCAATTTTTATCTTCTTGCCGCCGCCGAAGGAAAGCAAGCCGCCCGTCTTGGTGTTGGTCAAAGTCACGTCGCCCGTAACGTTATTCTTAATAGTCGGCGCGAAGGTGTCAGCCTTAATCGTGACTTCGATTGAGCCGTTGATAGCTTTGCCGTCGCGGCTCGCGATTTCCAACGCGCTGAAACTATTTTCCGTGTTGTCAATCTTGACGCCGTTATCCGTCGCGATCGTCAGCTTGTCGGTATGAATTTCGCCCTTGTGAGTAAAAGTCGCGCTGGAGAGTTTAATTTCCTTAGTCGCCGTCAAGCCGCCCGTCGAAGTTATGTTTCCGCTCTCCGACGCCAAGCTTAACGTTGAACCATTAACCGAACCTTCCAGAGCAATGTCGCCGCGCTGAGTGATTTGAGCGTCGCCCGTGATTGTGCCGCCGAAGTTTGCCGTCAACTTGTCCGAATCGTTTTTGAGTTCAAAGTTGCCGCCGATTGCTCCGAGATCTATCGCGGCGAGTTTGTTATTGCCGTCAAGAATTACGTCGCTGTTTGCAGCAACTTTTATATCGGTCAAAGTGTTCGTGCCGGTTGCCGTTTGCTTTATCGAACCTTCGGTATCTATTTCCACTTTGCCGCTGATGTCGTTAAGATTAATCGTGCCGTCATTAATGCCTTTGATATAGAAGTTGTCGCCGTCCTTAAGATTTAAAACGGTCTTTTCATGCGGTTTGACAACTATCGGCGAACTATCGGTGCCCGATGTGCCGATAAGCGTCAACTCGCCGGGCGTGTCGAAATAGGTTTCGTCTATCTCGTCATAGCGCGCACTGTGTTCGATTCTGGTGTTTTCGTCGGCGGTTATGCGAATCGCTTTGGGCGAATACATGGCACTTACTCTGAAATTATCCGCGCCGACACTCTTAAGATTGATTTCGTCGTTGGCGCGAGCGTCGAGTAAATCGCCCGTCAAGCGAACAGCGAACGGTTTCTCCTGCGTACCGATTGCGCCATTGCCGCCGACCAAGACTAAATGTTTGCCGATAACATTTTCCCCGCTGTCAGCCGCGTTGAATATGCCCGCCGCGCCGACTATGCGAACATCTTGATAGTTGTTGTCGATTTCGCTCGTCTCGATTTTGTTTATGTTCAGCGGGCTGTAAGAATCCTTGTTCGGATTGGTCGTCTCGGTTATCTTGACGCCCTTATTGCGTCCCGCAATGTACGTGCCGTTTTTGCCCGTCGTATTGACCGTGATATTTCCGGTGGCATTTATTCCGACAGGTATCTTGCCGCTTATCTCGAACGACTCAATTTCTTTATTCTCTATGGTATTCGTGCTTAAAATTATGTCGCTCAAGTCGTAGTTGCCGTTGGCGTCTTTGGCGACCTTGACCGCGTCCCCGATTTGTTTTAAATCTTTGTCGTAGGTGTACTTCAAAAGGTTGCCGTCGGCGTCGTTGCGATAGCGAACGTAGTTGCCTGCCTCGTCGATATAATAGCCTTTGGTCGCGTCGTGTCTGTAAGTAACTTGCGTGACCGTCTGCTTTACGGGATTGCCGTTCTCGTCGAGTACGTAATTAACTTTAACGTCCGCCGCCGAGACATTTGCCAACGCGCTCAACTTTTCCAGCCGCGCAGATTTTTCTTTAGCCGTCTCGTTTTCTTTTACGCGGAGTTCGGACATGTTAATCTTCGTAGTTTCTTTTGAGTTGGAGCCGACGCCCGCGCCCGTCAGCGTCACATTGCGAGCGGTGATATTGGCGTCTTTCAAGCGCGTTACGTCATCGGATGCGCCCGTTTGCTTATTGACTATCGACGAACGGATTGAGCTAAGCAATTCTTCTTCCGTCCATTGATATTGAGGATTTGCCACCGTCGCGACCAGCGTTTGATAATCTTTGTCCGCCGCCAAATAAGCGTCCTCCGAATCGTAGTTCGCAAATTTTTTCTCAAGTAAAACCAGACGAGCGCTCTTCTCCGGAGCCTTGACTTCGGCGGGGTCGGTTACCCCCTGATAAACCGCCAATACCGATTTATCCTCAAAGCTGTTGTATTCGTCGAGTTGCTTTTGATAAGCGACGAGCAGAGCTTGATACTCCTTGAAAAGTTCGGTCACGTCGGCTTTGTAATTGTCGCGGTCTTGTTCAAGCCTATTGAGATACGCGCCCTTGTAATCGTCCGTGCCCGCGATTAAGCCCATGTCTATCCACGACTTGATTAACTCGCTTTTTTGCATGTCGGAGTTATCGCGAGCTTTGTCTAAGGCGTCGACGAACTTGCCGTTGGCTTTCAATTCAACGTCGCCGCTCGTCGAGACGATTGACCCGATTAAGAAATCGTCATTATCGGTTTTGGTCAGTTTAATGTCGCCCTTCGCCGCCGCACTGATTGCCGAAAGTTCTGCGCCGCTTTGAGCGTCCGATTTTATCTTAAGATTAATCGCGCCGTCCGTCGATTCAAGCTTGATATTCCGCGCATTTATCGGCGCGTCGTCAATCGTCTGCTTAATGTCGCCTTGCGCCGTCAGTTGCACTTCGCCATATTTGCTGTTGAGCGTGTCGACGACTACCGCGCCTTTTAAACTCTGATTGTTATGAATGCCGCCCGTTACATTAACGCTTATTTTGCCCTCGTTCGAGGTCGATTTGGCATTAAGTTTTAAATCGTCCGTGCGGTGATTCACGATGTCGATATTCTTGATGTCATTGAGCGCGGAAAGGTTGATGTTGTCGGTCGAGAGTTTGACGCCCGCATCTTGAATGATACTGCCGCTTTTCGCCGTGATATTCAGCGTGCCTTTGTCGTTGCGAATGTCGCCCCTTAAGTACAAGTCGCCGCCCTTGTTCGACGTGTTCGCCAGATTGATTGAAGGATTGCTCTTGCCGATTATCCCGACACTTATCGGATAATCAGCCTTCAGCGAATAAGTATAAATCTGCTTGGTGCCGGTGCTTTTGTAAAAATCGAGCTCCCAATCTTTGAAAAACTTTGCGCCGGAATAGAAGGGACCTTTCCACGTTTCAATCTGATAGCCATTTTCCATTACCACATTTTGCGCAATCACTATGAGATTAACGTCCTTGACAGTGTCGTCTTTTGAATCTTTATTTTGGTTAAACAGATATGTATATTTACCTATTAAATCACCTAAAGATTTAACGTCCGCGTCGGTTTCGTTGCCCGTGTCAGAGCCGTCAGCGATAAATTTTCCGATTCCCAGGTCAACAAATTTAGTATCACCCGTCTGAGAAAACCGGCTGGCTTTGCGGCCTCTTTTGTTAAGGTATTTCGGAATGACTTCCTCTGCCAACTTTTTAAGGTCTTTTTTACACTCATCATATTCAGAGTCGCCTTTTGCTCCCCACCAAGTAGTTTCTACCAAGTATGTATAACTTACTTTCTCATGCTACTCTGCGCCTTCCGTCCAATTATACGTCAAGCCGCTTTTGGGATTATATTCGACGAACTGACCGATTGACAGTCCTTTGTCCTCTGTAACTTTGCTCTCTGTAAGTTTGTCCTTTTTGTTTTCGACGAGCCACTTGGAATAATTTTCTATGGTGCGCGTTTTTCCGCTGCTATACTCGGTTAATTTGTCCTGCGCGGAGTCGACAATCTGAATAAAGCCTTCGCCTTCGTTACTCGTTACCTTGCCGACGCTCATATCTGCCGACGAATTGTTGGTTATGTTGATATTGCTTAAGCCGTCGTTGGCTATGATTCTGCCGTTACCTGTGGACGATATACGACCCGCCAGATAAATTTTGCCGCTCGACGAATCTATATTATCAACGTAAAGCTTGTTGTTCGCCTTGTCGTAGTAAACTTGCGGCTCATAGACATAGTAGCCTTTGGAATTGAGTTTCTCGCCGCCGTCGTTGACTTTGTACATAAGCGTATCATTGAAGAACGTCGTTTCGGTCGCGTTGTCGAGGTCGGCTTGCGTTATATTCACCGCAAAATCGGAATAGCCCGCTTGAATCAAGCCGTTAATGTTTATATCCCGCGCAGAAATGTAAATCGCTTTGCCTGCTTTCCAAGGCGAGCCGCCGGTATACTTCCAATCGCTTGTTTTAGTTTCAATTTTGTCGCTCTGGAGGTGCTTTAATATATCAGTCTCATTACCTATGGTGAATTGCCAGTCTCTATCCCAACCGACCGCCTTGCGCAATTTCTTTGCCTCGTCGGCGTAAGCATATTCGGGATTGTAGGCGATATTGACTATGCTGTCGGTGTAGCCCTGCGTAATGCTGTCCCCAGCCCGCATTTCTAGATCCATTGCATTAACAGTTGCGCCCGTGCTGATTTTGATACTGCCATGCGTGTTGCTGATAAACGCCTTGCCGACAGGATTCGTTACGTCGCCGATTATCTCAATGTAATTTAGCGGCGTATATTTGGTTCCTTCTTTTTTAACTTCGTCGGGCAGTTTGGAATAGCCTTCCGCTTTCGGGTCTACCTTCACGGAGATTGGACCGGAGCCGGAATAATTGTTAGATACTTTTATCGTCGGGATTTCTTTAGAGTTGGCAACTTTGATTTCGGCAAATTTCGCGTCGCCGCCTATATCCGAATTGCTCGCTACTGTCTTACCGTTGAAGATGACATTGCCGCCCTTGTCGGCTATCGTCAATTTGTTCGCAACGAGATAAGCGGTTGAATCGTTTTCAATGTCGATTTGAGGAACGCCGCTGGCATTGAGTTTACCGGAGCCGCTGAAACTGCCCGTACGGACGTTGATACTTCCGCCGCTGACTTCCACATTGGGCAATACAAGCGTCTTTATTCCTACTGAAAAATCCGGGTCAAGTAAAAATTCTCCGCTTTCTGTGTAGCGACCCAAGCTCAACTTTTCCAATTCTTCTTCGAGAGATTTTTTCTCCTGCAAAAGACTGTTATAGGCCACAATGTCGTTTCTGCCATTAACCCCATATTCGTTGACATTTGTTTCTATTTCTTTGTAGCGGGGAATCAGACTGTCTTCGGGTCGAATCATACCGGTCGTTATGCCGTTGTAAACGTATTGCGCAAAGGCTTCTTCGCTGGTCATGTCCTTGAAATTCGTATTCTTTTTGGTGACGGTTTCATTGCCGCTCGTCACGCTGTACGACAGATTTTTGGCATTCTTATCAACCAAAAGGAAATCGTCGGGCACTGCTACGCCGCTGATTTTTATCGTCGCGTTCGGGACACTGCCCGCTTTAAGGGAGCCGTCGACTTTCACGTTTTTACTGTGCGTGTAACTATTGCCGGTGACGTTGCCCAGCTCAGTCATTGACACGTTATCTTTGTGTTCTCCTTTTCCCCAAAGAGTGCCGGCAAACGCATGATCATCGTAAGTTTCATACCCCGCGTTTGATATGATATTAACGTCGTGCTTAGCCTCGCCGTAAGCCCCGCTGTTGATATTGACATTGGAAGTGGTCTTGCCACTGCGAGACACTTTAACTGAAGAAGCGGGTATAACTGTGTTAGATTCTGTAACTGATTCCGAGTAGGAATTGACTTTGGAGCCTTCGCCGTTGGTATCTGCGCCCGCGTAGAGATTTAAATCCTTCGCGCTGTTCAACGTGCCGTTAATCGTGATGGTCGAATTTCTTTTTAAATCGGTAAGAGTTTCTACGCCGACATAACCGGCAACACCCGCTTGGGCATAACCTTTTGCCCTAAAATTAAATTTCAAATTATCATGCGCCGCTAAAGTGATTCCGCTGTCTTCGTAGAGACCGCCTTCGTTTTTGAGAAGTGCGCCCTCACCGACGTTGATATTTTCGTTCGCCGTGATGTAGTTATCAGAGTCAGCCCAGTGCAAGCTAAGCAGTAAGCTGCCGCCTTCTCCGTGAACTTTATTTTGTAAATCGTAATTACTTAGCGCGTCATAAGTTTGCGTGCCGGTCGTCTGTATCGTCGCGTTCTTGCATAGTGATAGGTAATTCTTTGAGGTAATCGCTGAATTTTCCCCCACTCCACACCGTGCTTGCGACTTTCACCGCACACGGCGTTCCATCTTTGTTAATTCATTCCAATCTAATCA
>CAMYWI010000081.1 GCA_947302675.1 uncultured Selenomonadales bacterium
TAAATTTCCGCCGCCATTTTGATATCGGCGACGCTCGCACCCGTGATACTCGACACGACCTCGAAGGTGTATCGCTCGTAATGTTTTTTCAAAATGCTCATGACGGTGTTCGGCGCGAAGAGGTCAGCGGCGCGCATGGGCTTTCCGTTCGCGTCAAGTTGATACTGCCAGCTCGTCATGTCATATTTGCGTTTCTCCTCGTTGTAGCCGCTGAAAATTCCGTCGTCGAAGCCGAACGCGGGATTGATGAGGAAGTGGGCGTTGGTGTGGAGGCGCAGATATTGTTCGTCGTATTTTTTATTTTGAATGACGTAATTGATAATCGCGCCGAGAAATGCAATGTCCGTGCCGGGGCGAATCTGAATGAAGTAATCGGCAATCTTCGACGTGCGCGTGAACCGAACGTCGACGTGCATAATTTTCAGCCCGTTCTTTTTTGCCTTCATCAAATTTTTCAAGCCCATGGGATGACACTCGGCAATGTTGGAGCCTTCGACCCACGCGAGCTTTGTATTTTTTAAATCGTACCAGGGATTGGTCATCGCGCCGCGCCCGAAGGCAGCACTCATGGCGGGCGGAGTGTTGGCGTGGCAGACGCGCGTTTGGTTGTCCAGAGACATTGCGCCGAGCGTGCGGAAAATTTTCGTCAGCTGATAACATTCCTCGTTGTTGACTTGCGAGCCGCCGATAAGCCCGATAGCGTCGGTGCGATTGACTTTGACGGACTCGCCGCCGATTTGTTCGGTGTCAATCCAGTTTTCGTCGCGAGCCTTTTTGAGAGCGCGAGCCGCCCGTTCAATAGCCTCGTCCCAAGAAATTTCTTGCCACTCTGTCGCGCCCGGCGCACGGTACATAGGTTTAGTCGTGCGGTGAGTGGCGTCGTTTGGAATCTGCGCGTAGCCAAGACCTTTAGGACAAAGCCCGCCGAAGTTGACGGGACAATCGCTCGCGCCCTCCAACTGAATCAGCTTGCCCTCTTTGACGTAGCCGATTTGACCGCAACCGCACGCGCAAAAGTGACAGACCGAAGTGAATTCCTTCGCGCCCTGCAACTTGAAAGTCTTCGCCGCCGCCTGAACTTTCGGCATATCCAAGCCGAGACTGCTCAGCGCAAGCCCAAGACTGCCAAGCCCGGTCGCCTTTAAAAAAGTTCGTCTGCTTAAATCCATAAGTCATCCCTCCTAACTTAACACGATACGCTGTGGATTGGTATAAATGCAAAAAGAATCGGCTCTCAGACGCCCCGCGAGCGTGATGCCGAAATTCTCCGCGATAGTTATTGAAAAGTTCGTCGGCACGGATTTTGCGACGACGACGGGAATATTCATGCGCACGACCTTAAGAATCATTTCGGAGGAGCAACGCCCGCTGAAAATCAAAGCCTTGTTGCCGAGAAAAATATTTTGGCGAAGAGCCGCCCCAAAAATTTTATCGAAGACGTTATGCCGCCCGATATCTTCGCGATAAATCAAAATTTTTTTCCCGTCAAACAAAACGCCGCTGTGCACGCCGTTAGTCTTGTCGTGCGTCGTTGAGAGTTCGCCCAAAAGTTTGTCCGCGCAGTTCAAAATGTCTTTAGCGACAAATTTCACGTCGGAAAAAATCTGCGCGGGTTGCGAAACTTTTTCCTGCGCAATGACTCCAATAATCAAATCTTCAACGTCGCTTGGCGAGCAGAAAATTTTTCTGAAGAACTTGCCGTTCAGACGAACTTCGTAGCACTTCTCGACCGCGACGAACTTTTTATCGGCGACGAAACTGTTTTGAGCCGCGTCGTATTTTGTCACGTCGAAGGTTGCAATTCCTTCCTCAAGCGAACACATTTTTAAAACTCCCCGTAAAATTCTTTGTCACGAGGAAATTTTATCAGAAAATATAAATTTTTTTAGTGACAAATATCACTGCGAAAACAAAAAAACGGCTCGCGCCGTCCGAAAATTTTTACTTAGTCAAGTCGACAAATCGGCACTGATACGCGCCGTGCACGCGGGGAATTTCTTTAGCCGGCTGACCGTAAGCCGCCAACAACTCTTCAACGCATTGCATGACGACTTCGACGGGAATTTTTTTCATGCAAGCCAGATTATCATCGCCTGCGCGGGGGCAAGTGTGCTCGCCGCAAGGGTGACACGGCTCCGGCGACTTGACCAGAATATCTTTCGCGTCATAGGGATAAAAGCCGGGCACAGGCGACGCGCCAAACATCGTCACAATCGGGATATTTCGCGCAACGCCAATGTGCATCGGTCCCGAATCCGTCGTAAGGAACAAGACGCAATTATCCAGAAAGCCCGCAAGCATCGCCAGAGAAAATTTGCCCGTGAAAATCTTGACGCAATCGCTCTTCTTATGGCGCATTTTCTCGACGCAACTCATGACAATTTCCCTGTCCATCGTCCCGCCAAGAAACGCAATGCCAAAGCCGCGCTCAATCAAAATGTCCGCGCAGGTTGCAAAATATGAATCAAGCCAACGTTTGGTCAGCCAACTCGCGCCAATGTTGAACGCGATAACTTTCCTGTCGCCGAAGTTTTCAAGGAAAATCTTTTCAGCCTCGCGCTCGACTTCGGCAGGTATCCACATTTCCAAGCCGTTATCGAAAATTTTTTCAATGCCGCAAGCCTTGCGCAAAACGTCAAAGTGCGAATGAACTTGATGTTGAGTGCCTGGAAAATATTTAGTTTTAAAGCCGCGTTTGATATGACGCGCAATCGAAGGATTGGGCATAACCTTATTGAGAAAGAAAGAGAAAAGCGGCTTGCTGTAGCCGACAATCTTTTTCGCGCCGCTGAACGCCGCCAACGCGCTCGCTCGTTCGTTGCGGTGAAGATTTATCGTCAAGTCGAAATTCTTTGCGCGGAGCTTGGGAATCGTCTTGAGCAGGTCGGCAATCGTCTTGTCAATCAAAATGCATTCGTCGAGATTTTTGTTGTACTGCACGAGGTCGGCAAGTTTTTTATCAGCGAGCAATGCCAAATGCGCCGTCGGGAAATTTTTTCTGAGCGTCGTCAAGACCGGCGTCGCCAACATCAAGTCGCCCAAGTGCATTAAATTTATTACTAAAATCTTCATAGCGCACCCAAAAGTTCCGCGCGGTTGACTGCGTAAGTCCCGACTTTGGCGACGACGACGCCCGCCGCCGCATTTGCAAGATACGCCGCCGCCGCCGAATCGATTTTTCCTGCCAATGCCAGCGCGAAGACCGCAATCACCGTGTCGCCCGCGCCCGACACGTCGAAGACTTCTTGCGCCTGCGCTTTTATGTGAGAAATTTTTTCGTCGTCAATCAAGCTCAAGCCCTCCGCTGAGCGCGTCACGATTAACCCGCGCAGGTTGAACTCGTCAATGACTTTCCGCGCTGATTCTTCGATTTGTTCATCGACGTTGGAAATTTTTTTCGGCAAAATCGCGTTCAGTTCCTTCAAGTTCGGCGTGATAAAGCTCGCGTCGAAATATTTCTGCCAGTTATCGCCCTTCGGGTCGACGACGACAAATTTTTTCTGCGCACGACACGCGCCGATAACCTCGCGGCAAATTTTCTTCGTGCAAACGCCCTTGCCGTAATCCGAAATAATCACCGCGTCGACGCTCGGCAACTGCGTAGCAAAATTTTTAAGGAGCCTATCGCTCGCGGCGGTGTCCAGTTCGCTCGCGTCCTCGAAGTCAAGGCGAATCATCTGCTGATGACCACTTATCACGCGGATTTTCGTCGTCGTCGGCTTTGCAGTCTCAATCACGCCCGAATAATCGACGCCGAGACTTTTCAACTTGCTCAAGAAAATTTCGCCGTGATTATCCGCGCCGACCTGCCCGATTATCGATGTTTGACAGCCGAGCAATGCCAAGTTATGGACGACGTTAGCCGCGCCGCCGAGAGTTTCCTTGACATTCAAGACGCGGGCAATCGGCACGGGAGCTTCGGGAGAAATGCGCGTGACTTCGCCAAAATAATATTTATCCAACATGACGTCGCCGACGACCAGAATTTTGCACGCGGCGATATTTTTTTCCACAAAAGTTTTAAGTTCGTCAATCATTTGCAAGCCTCGAATGAAATTTTTGCCGCGTCAAGCGTTCGCGAAATGTCCTCGTCGCTGTGAGCCGCTGACATAAACAGCGTTTCAAATTGCGACGGCGCAAAATAAATTCCCTGCTCCAACATTGCCGCGAAAAATTTTTTGAACTGCGTCTGATTCGCGGCGGCTGATTCGTCGTAGTTTGTGACTTCGCTCGCGCTGAAAAATATTCCGAACATGGAGCCGGCTTGCGGCGTTTGAATCGCGACGTTAGCAATCTGCGCGGCGGCTTTAAGTCCCGCGACTAGCTTTGAAGTCTTCGCGATAATTTTTTCCGTCAAGTTTTCTTCCAACAACGTTGTCAAAGTTTCAATGCCCGCCGTCATCGCCAACGGGTTACCGCTGAGCGTTCCCGCTTGATAAATTTTTCCATCAGGCGAGACGTTGCGCATAATGTCTTCGCGCCCGCCGTAAGCCGCGCAGGGCAAGCCGCCGCCGATAATTTTTCCAAGACAAGTCAAGTCGGGCGTGACGCGATATTTTTCCTGCGCACCGCCGAGTGAAACTCTAAAGCCGCACATGACCTCATCGAAAATTAGTAATGCGCCAAATTTTTTGGTGACCTCTCGCAAGCCGCGCAGATAATTTTCTTTCGGCAAAACCAAACCCATATTCCCCGCGACAGGTTCGACGATTATAGCCGCAATTTCTTCTCCGCACTCCGAAAAAACTTTCTCGACAGAATTTAAGTCGTTGAAGGGCAAAGTAATCGTATCCTGCGCCGTGCCGTGCGTGACGCCGGGACTTGACGGCTCGCCAAACGTCGCCGCGCCGCTACCCGCCTTGACAAGGAGCGAATCGCTGTGCCCATGATAGCAACCGATAAACTTTATAATCTTTTCTCGCCCTGTGAAACCTCTTGCAACTCTTAACGCGCTCATCGTCGCCTCAGTACCCGAATTTACCATGCGCATAACTTCCATGCTCGGAAAAATTTTCTGCACGAGCCGCGCAAGTTGAGTTTCAAGCAAAGTCGGAGCACCATAACTCGTTCCGCGTTCAACAGCTCGTTTCAAAGCGGCGACAACTCGCGGGTGAGCGTGACCGAGAATCAGCGGACCCCACGAGCCGACGAAGTCAATGTACTCGTTGCCGTCAATGTCGAAAATGTGACTGCCCGCGCCGTGCGAAATGAACGGCGGATTTGAATCAACGCTACTAAACGAGCGCACAGGGCTGTTGACGCCGCCAGGCATGAAACGTTTCGCCTCAGCAAACGCGGCGGCAGATTTCTTTAAGTTCAAAGCGATACCTCCCCAAAACTTTTGACTGATTATAACACGGCATAAAAAAATCCCGCCACTTCGACGGGAAAAATTTTTGTCCGCGCAGATTTATTTCTTGGCAAGTTTTGAGCCGCTTATCTTGTAGCTCGTGCCGTTGATGTTGAAGTTGGTCGAAGTCGTGACGTTATCGAAAAGAACCGAACCGCCGCCCGAAATGGTGAGGCTGAGCGTCCCGCCGCTGAACTTCGATTTGCTGAACTTGCCGTTAAGAATTTTAAGCATGTCGCCACTCGAATAGTCGAAGATTTTATCCGTGCCTTCGCCGGGCTTGTAGACGAAAATATCTTTACCGTCACCGCCCCAGAGTGAATCATTTCCGGCTCCGCCCCAAAGCGTGTCGTTACCTTTTTGACCGTAAAGTCTGTCGTTACCTTTGCCGCCGAGAATTGAATCATTACCCTTGCCGCCGTAAAGCGAATCGTTCTTGGAGCCGCCCGTGATTGTGTTCGCGATAGAGTTGCCGGTAATTTTAACGGCTTTTGTCCGAGACGAGGCGTTGATTGTTTTAATCGCCGAACCGACCGTCACAGGAGATTTGGTCGAGTTGGTGATGGTCAAAGTTGTTGTGGTTGCCTTCTTTCCCTTGATATTAATTTTTGAAAGAGATGCCGCGCCGTTCAGAGTAATCTTGCCCTTGCCGACGGTGACGATAATATCCGAGCCGCTTTTTGTCGTGGAATAGGAGCCGCCGCCGATTGACAGCGTCGAATCTGCTTTAAAGCCGAGAATTTTATCATTGCCGTCGCCTGAGGCGTATTGGAACAGAACTTTCGTAGCGTCGTTGGAAATCAAATCGTCGCCGGAGCCGCCCGTGATTGTCGCTTGCGTGGCGTAATTGTAAATGAAATCGTTATTTTTTCCGGCGTTCATTAAAGCCTTGACAGCAGTTTTTCCATTGTAGAGAGTATCGTTGCCGTCACCGCCGAAAATTTTAACTGAAGTGCCTGCGTTGACAAGATAATCATTGTCGGCGTCGCCATTGATTGAGACGTTTTGCGCATCATTTTCTATAGTGTCGGCACCGGCTCCGCCGTTAATCGAAGTATTGGTAGCAGTAGAATAGTTGTGGCCAAAGTCGTTACCGTCGCCGCCCGTGATTGTCGCTTGCGTGGCGTAATTGTAAATGAAATCGTTATTTTTT
>CAMYWI010000082.1 GCA_947302675.1 uncultured Selenomonadales bacterium
AACTGCGCCCGCTCAAAGGGTCGCGAATCGCGCCGCCAAGACAAGTCGCCGCGCCGCCGAAGGGTTCGATCTCCGTCGGGTGATTGTGCGTCTCGTTCTTGAACATGACAAGCCAATCTTCCTCGCGCCCGTCAATCGTCGCCTTAATTTTTATCGAGCAGGCGTTAATCTCCTCTGACGTGTCGAGACCGGCGGGCTTGACAATCTTCGCGCCAATCGTGCCCAAGTCCATTAGCGAAATATCTTTGGCGGGGTTGCGAACGGCGAGATATTCTTTAAACGCACGCTCGACAACCGCCGCGCCCGCGTCGAAGGTCACGCCGTCAATCGCGGTCGTAAAAGTCGTGTGGCGGCAGTGGTCGCTCCAATAAGTGTCGATAACTTTAAGTTCGGTAATCGTCGGCGGGCGGCGTTCGGTGTCGCGGAAATATTTCTGGCAGAACTTCAAGTCGTCGAGATTCATTGCCAAGCCGCGCTCGCTAAGAAAATTTTTCAATGCGACGTCGTCGAAGTCGTTAAAATTTTTCAAAGTCTCAACGTCGGGCGGCGTCTCGGCGGAAATTTTCAAGGTCGCGGGAAGTTCAAAGCTCGCCTCGCGTGATTCAATCGCGTTAATCGAGTAGGCTTTGATTTTGGCGAAGTCGTCAGCCGAAATGTCGCCAAGCAATGAAATTACCCGCGCAGAGTGAATCGTCGGCAAGTCCTTGCCCGTGACAAGCTGAACACACTGCGCGGCGGAGTCGGCTCTCTGGTCGAACTGTCCAGGCAAATACTCAACCGCAAAAGTTTTCGTCAAATCAATGTCGGAAGGCAACTCGTAATAAAAATTGTCAACGTTCGGCTCGCGAAAAACTATGTCGCGCACTTTCAAAAAATCTTCGTCGCTCAAATCCTCAATATCGTAGCGAACAAGCAAGCGAACGCCCGACAAATTTTTAATGTCCAGAGTCTCGCGGAAGTCTTCAAGCAACTGTTTCGCCGGCACGTCAAACCCCGCGCGTTTCTCAACGTAAATTCTCTTAACCATTGGCGACCTCCTCAAAAAATTTTCTCCATTGTAAAATTTCCCGCTGTCTTTGGCAAGCTTAAGTATTTGTGCTAAAATCTTCGCGGAGGTGTTGTTAATGAAAATTTTTAGTTTGACGCTGATGATTTTGATGATGATGTGCGCGACGACGTTTGCGGAAGAAATTCACCCGCCGATAATTATGGTGAGCGGCGAGGGGATTGTTGAGGCGCAACCCGACCGCGCTACGATTTCCGTCGGCGTCGTCACTCGCGCCAAAAATCCTTCCGAAGTTCAAACCGCCAATGCAAAAGCCGCCGCGTCCGTCATTAACTCGATTGTCGCGCTCGGCATTGAACGCAAAAATATTTCGACCGGCAACTACAACTTCAACCCGATTTATCGCCACTTGGACAACGGAAAAAGGGTGCTTGAAGGCTACGAGGCGAGCAACGCCGTTACGGTTATCGTTGACGATTTAAATCTCGTCGGCAAAGTTATCGACGCGGCGTTGAATCACGGAGCAAATCACGTCGACAGCTTGAGCTTTGGTCTTCGCAACAAAGCCGCTCATCAAGACGAGGCTTTAAGGCTTGCGGTTCTCGACGCGAAGAGGAAAGCTGAAATTGTCGCCGCCACGCTCGGAAAATATATTGTAAGCGTGCGCAACGTCTCGATTAACCGTAGTTCGATTGAAACGCCGCGCAATTATAAAATGGCGCGTTCAATGGCAATGGAAGACGCGGTTGCGGAGTATGAAACGCCGATTGAAAGCGGCACGTTGCAATGTTCCGCGAGCGTTCACGTTGAGTTTGAAATCAGCCGATGAAAAAACCTTACCTTGCGTCAATCGAATACATTCGCGGCGTGTCGATGCTCGGCGTCGTGGCAATTCATACAGGTTCACAATACCTGCTCAACCCGACGCCCAATATTAATCTCGTCGCGCTCTTTGAAATCGTCTCGCGGTTCAGCGTGCCGATTTTCTTTTTTATCTCGGCGTTCGGTCTTTTCTACCGCATGAATCTCGCCGAGCCGTTCGAGTACGGAAAGTTTTTGCGGCGAAGATTCAAAGCGGTACTTATCCCGTATTTAATCTGGTCGACGCTGTATCTTCTGCACGACAATATTTTTTACGGCTGGTCGCTCTTCCCGAACCCGAAGTACGCGGCGGAGATTTATTTTTTCGGGCTTGCTAAGTATCATTTATATTTTTTAGTGATATTAATTTGGTTTTACTTGTTAATGCCGCTGTGGATTTGGATAATTAAGCGCATGACGCCCGCAAAATTGATTTTTTTGCTCGCCGCGCAGATTGCGTTTGATTGGTGGTCGAGTTACTGCGCGGGCGCGTCGGAGAATTTATTTTTGAAGTGGCGGCTGAATTGGCTGGTCTTGCATTACGTATTTATCTTTATCTTGGGCGGCATGTTGGGGGCGCACTCGGAAAAGTTCTGCGCGTGGTGTTCGCGGCGAAAAAAAATAATCAGCGCGACATTTTTTATTACGCTGACAATTTTATTGGGCTGGTATTATTTTTTAATCCGCGTCGAAAACTTTTCACCGGAGGCGGCGGTCAACACGGCTCATCAACTTTCGCCGCCCGGCATTTTCTACACAATCGCGGCGTCAATATTTTTCTTCACGCTGTTTGAATTCGGCAAGTTGCCCGCGACGCTGAAAAAATTTTTGAGCCTGCTCGGAAAGAATTCCTACTTTGTATATTTGGCGCACCCGCTGACGATACACTATCTGTCGCTCGCGCTGGGCAAGCTCGGATTGATAATGACGGCGGTCAACGCGCTAATCTTCTACGTCGCAACCGTCGCGCTAACTTTGGGCGTCAAGCTCCTGTCGCAGAAATTTTCTCCAGCAAGCCCGCGATAAGTTTCACGTGCGGCGCGACTGTCTCAAGGAGAAGTCGTTCGTTGGGCGTGTGAATGTTTTCGTTGGTCGTGCCGATTGAAATTATATCAAGCGCGGGATTTTTCTTTGCAAAAAAACTCGTCTCAAGTCCCGCGTGAATCGTCTTGACTTCGGGCGCGTAACCGTTTTGCTCCGTGAAAATTTCTTTGGCAAGTTTTAAAAGTTTGTTGTCGGGTTTAAAATTCCAAGCGGGCGTCGGCGTTGAAAATTTACTCTCGAAGGCACAAAGCCGCGCCGCTTGTCCAAAGCCCTCGATAAATTCTTCAACGAGGTCATCGGCATTGGCTCGCGGCAAAATCTTCAGCTCGACAACATTATCGTCCATGCGCACGACGCTGAGATTAGCCGACGCCAAAACCTGCGCGGGATTTTCGGGCGACATGAGGTAAACGCCGCTGTGAATTATCGTCAACAGATTTGAAAGCGCGTCGTAGTCTTTGACGTGCAAAACTTTATCGGGGCGTTTGATAAGTTGCGCCTCGATTTTTATATTGGGGTCGGTCGCGGCGTAAATGTTTTTAAGCTTGCGTTCAAGAGCCGCGCAAATTTTTTGAACGACCTCCTCGCTAATGTCCGTCGCGAAAATCAGCTCCGCGCTGTCAGGAATGACGTTGAAAGCCCTGCCGCCGCTCAACTTCGCAAGCCGAATCTTCCCGTGCAACATCACCTGCCGTAAAATCTGCGCCGCAACTTTAATCGCGTTGATTAGCCCGCTCGAAATTTCTTCGCCCGAATGACCGCCGCGCAGTCCGCCAATTTTAATCAAAAAATTGTTGGGCAACTTGGTATCGGGGCGGACGTAGTGTAGCTCGCGCCAAAAAGTCACGTGAACGGCTCCGGCACTGCCCGTGACCAACTCGCCGAACTTTTCCGAGTCGCAGTTGATAAGAAAATCCGCGTCGGCTAAAAATTTCGGGTCGAGGTTGCTCGCGCCGCTCATGCCCTGTTCCTCGTCGGTCGTGAAAATAATTCTAAGCTTGCCGTGCGGAAAGGCGTCGCGATTTTTAACAAGGTAAAGAATCTCGGCAATGCCGATGCCGTCGTCCGCGCCCAAGCTCGTACCTTGAGCCTCAAGAAATTTTTCGCCGCGAATTAATTTAATCGGGTCGCGCGTCGGGTTGAAGTCGTAACCTGCCGCTGCCACGCACACCATATCCATATGCGCTTGCAAAATCGTCAGCGGCGCGTTTTCCTTGCCGACGCTTGCGGGTATCTCGGCGATTATATTTTTGAAACTGTCCTGCACGACTTCAAAGCCGCGCTCGGTGAAAAACTTTTTTAAAAAATTGCTGACCTGCTCTTCGCGTTTCGACGGGCGCGGGATTGCCGCCAACTTCGCGAACTCTTCAAGCACGTCCTCCAAAATATTTTCGTTCATTATCATTACTCCATTCCGTCAGAAAAAAGCGGTTTACCGAAATGCAATGCATAATTCGGCTAAAGATTTAAAAATCCTGCGAAGTGGAAATTTCGCGGCGGTCGTGATAAAATTGCGGCGGAAAGGAGCGCGAAGTTTGATAGCGCATGTTTTTGTTGACGCGGAGAATATTCCGCCGTCGGTGACGTTCAAAGTCGTTGAGCACTTCGGCAGGGAGCACACGATAACGCGAGTTGACATTATCGCCAAAGAGGACAGCCTTCCCGCCAGGTATCGCGGGCTTGACGAGAAAATTTATCGCGTGCAGAATTGTTTTTACGGCAAGAATTCGGCGGATACGTGGCTTTGCATAGAAATGGTTCGCGCGATAATCGACGAGCCGGAGCTTGAGCTGATAATCATCATTTCGAGCGACAAAGATTTTTTGCCGGCGATAAAGTTCGCGGTTGACTTCGAGAAGAAAATTTTAATCGTGTCGAACGGCGCGAGCCACAGGACTTTGATTGAGCAGCTGAAAATTTTGGACGTGAAACCGGAAATGGTCGAGCTGATAGATTTCCGTCTGAAGTTCGGCGACAGGTATCAAAAGCTTGGAAAATTTTTGGCGCGGCTTGACTTCACGACGAAAAAATATTTCCTTGACCGCGAAGAGCGCGTTAAGTTTATTTTAGTCAAGGTGGGCGAGAAAATCTTTGAGGTGCCGCTTGTCGAGGGCATGGGAATTGTGAAGTTCGGGCGCGTCCTGCGCGAGCTTGAAGTTATAAGGAGTTGGACGCCGCCGAAGGAATTTTTTGGCGAAAATTTTTTAAAGCTGTGGCGGAACAGAGTTTATCTTTGTAGTGAGAGCGAACTTTGGGAACCGACCCCCGCCGAGAAAATCGAGCAATATTTTGAGGAACATGCGGCGGAGGCTTGCAAGGTTTTCGTCAAGCACAACAACAAGCTCACGGAAATTCCATTTGTCAACGGTATGTCGCTTGTGATGTTCGGGAATCTTTTACGCGAGCGGAAGATAATCGGAAAGACGGCATTGCCCGCGCAGGTCGCGGAAAAAAGTTTGCTAAAGGTCGAGGACGGCAAAGTTTTCTTGCGCGGCGAAGAGGAACAGCTGACGGCTTACGGCAACACGATTGATAGCGTCGACGAATATCTGAGCTTTCACGGGGCGGCGGTCAAGCAGGTTTTGATAAAGCATAACGGGAAAATTTTCGAGGTGCCGTTTGTCGACGGGATAACGCTTGAAATGTTCGGCAAAATTCTGCGCGGGCGGAATATTATCGGCAAGAGCGTTTCGGCTACGAGCGTTGCCAAGAAAAATTTTCTGGACGTGCGCGACGGGAAGATTTATCTTTGCGACGAAGAGCGATTAAGTGAGCTTTACGCCGAGTCGACCGGCAACCTTAACGCCTACTTCTACGAGAACGACGCGCGGACGATTAAAATTTTCGTCAAGCACAACGGCGAGCTGTTTGAAATTCCATTCGTTAATGGAATGCCGCTGACTTTGTTTGAAAAAGTTTTGCGCGAGTGGAAGATAATCGGCAAGAATACTTCGGCGGTTCGAGTTGCGGCGCAGAGTTTGCTTGACGTTCGAGACGAGCGCATTTATCTTTACGACGAGGCGGCGTTGGAAAATATTCAAAATGATTCGTTGCTCAACGTCGACGAGTATTTGAACGAGCACGCGCTTGAAATTTGTAGCGTCGATATAAATCACGGCGAGGAAAATTTTTCTGTCCCGTTTGTGGAGGGAATGCCGCTAAAAATGTTCGGCAAGCTCCTGCGCGAGCGTAAGATAATCGGCATGTCGACGCCGCTTGAAGAAGTTATCGCGAGCAATGCGCTAAAAATTTGCGGCGAAAATATTTTTCTTAAGGAGGAATTGACGCATGAAAATTATTGAGCCGAGCGTTGAGTTAGTTGACGACTTCGACGCGGCGGCGGTCATGAAGAAAATCGAGCGGGCGGGGCGTGTCTGCTACAAGTCGGAGGGCAACATCAAAGACGACAGCGCGGAGAAATTTATTCGCGGGATAATCAAGCGCGGTCATGAATCGGTTATCGAGCACGCGACCGTTTCTTTCAAAATCATTTGCGATAGGGGCGTTACTCATGAACTCGTTCGCCATAGGATCGCGAGTTACAGCCAGGAAAGTTC
>CAMYWI010000083.1 GCA_947302675.1 uncultured Selenomonadales bacterium
GACGTTCAGAGGTCGTTGCAGGCGGGCTTGAACGCGCACTTATCAAAGCCCGTTGAACCCGACGTTTTGTTCGAGACGCTGGAGAATATGATTAAAGACGATTGACCATGCTTAGCGGCATCATTGCTATCCTCGCAGGAAAAAATTCTTGTGAGATTTTTTCTTTCCGTGCTATAATTTTCTTATCTTTAATGAAAGGACGTGGTTTTATGAAGGAATTTATTTTCGACCTTCAGCGTTTCGCTATTACAAATGCTTTAAGTTCCGTTGCCAAAACAATCGCCTCTATTGGTGAGGAAATCACAACAGATGGCAAAAAATACAATTTCTGGGCAGTATTTATGATTTAGCTAACCTTGCTTCTGATCTTTACGATTCAATTAAATCCATAGGTTCTGATATTAAAAATCGCAACTACAATGCTGATACTTTCCTTGAATCACTTAAGTTATTATCCAATTCTCTGGATGGTTTTGCGAATATACTTGAGAAACTTCCTAAAATAGAATTTTTGCCAGTATTCGGCCTTGCTGCTTCGATGCCATCATTTACTTTAGCTATAAAAAATGCTGAACAAGAAAAAAATAACAATAGCAACGGTTCTATAAGTCAAGAAAGCATAGATGAAATTGTAAAAAGTTTTATTGATGTTGTTGGAGAGACCGTAAAAACTTTGTTGGCTCTTGCCCCCAGTGAACTTATAGCAAAAGTGGCAGAGTTGACAATCTTCCCAATATTGATAGATATTCTTAAAGCAGACATTAAATCTATATATCTGACAAGTGTAGACGATAGCCTAGATCCCGGTGAGACTTTTATGGAGGAATGGCTGGGGGAGTAAATGACTTAATTTCAGATATAGTATCTTTCTTCAGTGGAAAAATAGATTCGGCAGAACGTTCAGATAGCGTCATAAAAATCGTTTACGATGATGGGAGCGTGAAGTATTACAACGAAGCTGACAACACTCAAATTAACCTTCCGAGCGAAGACAACAGATTGTCCAACCAAGCATCCGGCGTTACGGTCAAGGGCGGCACGGGTAACGACACCGTTTTTACCAACGAAAACACAGAAAAGAATTCCATAGACGGTGGTTCAGGTAACGATTTCATAGTTGCTTACGACAATGACAGCACGATTTGCGGTGGAGATGACGACGACAGAATAGCGATATTCGGGACACAGAATAAAATTTTCGGCGACGCGGGTAAAGATATTATTCTTCTCGAAAACGGCGCGGACAGCAACACTGTAAACGGCGGGCTCGGCGACGATATTATTGTTCTTGAAAGCGTCGAAAATTCCGTTATCGAATACAGCGCGGGCGACGGCAACGATGTAATTATCGGCTACGCTGAAAGCGACGTTATTCACATTACGGGCGACTATTCAACGTCAATCAGCGGTCAGGACGTGATAATTTCTGTCGGCGACGGCTCGATAATCCTCAGTGGCGCGAGTGGCAAAGAAATAAACATAAACGGCACAAAAGAATTGATAGGCGAGGAATCGGATACGCCGTTGATTGTCACCATTCCGAGTGTTTGGGACGAAGGAGTAAATATTATTCGCGGCACGTCAGGCGACGATACTGTTGTTAACAGTAGTTACGGAAAAAATGTCATGATTCACGCCGGTACAGGTAATGACGAGATTAACAATTTTGCCAGCAACGTCACAATCAACGGTAATGAAGGCGATGATACTTTTATCTTCCGGGCGGGCGACGGTAAGAATACCATTCTCGACTATTCAAGCGGCGAGCTTTTGCAAATCCTTGATAAACGCGGCGCGGAAGGCGATATTAAAAATTCAATGTTCAGTGACGACACGCTCACGCTTGCGATTCAAGGCGGCGGCAAAATTATTTTGAGTAGCGTTGACGTTTCGACTGACTTCAATATCAATGGCGAAATTTATCACGTCAAAGAAAATTCTTTGACCAAATAAAATCCGCACAGACAAAAATTTAAATCTCGCCGAAAAACTCAGCGGGATTTTTTATTGCGCAATGGAAAGTTTTTGAATACAATATCGGAAAATTTTATGGAGGGAAATTTTTGGAGCGGGTTAAGCAATTTTTCGTTGAGGACATGGGCGAAGTTATCGGCGCGTACTTCGACGGCGAGAAAATTTTTATCGCGCGGCTGACCAAAAAGTTCGAGACGGTTGAAGTTGAGGCTTACGGCTTGGAGATTGAACGGCTCGCCGAGAAAATTTCTGACGTGTGCAAGGAAAAGGCTTGGAAAACTTCGGCGGTCGGCTTTTGCTTGCGAGAGGAAGACGCCGTGACTTTTCAAACAGAAATTTCTAACGTTCCAGAAAAAGAAATTCCCGCACTCGTGAAAAGCTGGGCGGTCGCGCAGGCGGGAGCCGACGCAATTTTTTCCTTCACAAAACTTGGTGAGGAACTTTGGATGGAGACGTTGCCGAAGTCGAAGGCGGACGAAATTTTTTCCGCGTTTAAAAAGTTCGGGCTGACTCTGCGCGGGTTATCAATCATACCCGCCGACGTGCTGACGAAAATTCACCCCTACGAACGCACGGAATTCATTGTAGAAGTCGTTCGCAACAAAAGTTCGCCAAACCTTTTAACAAAGCGCGGCTTGTTGGCGACGCGCGGCGTCTCGTTTGATTGGCTAAAAATTTCTTACGTGGCGGCGGCGATTTTTATAATCGGGCTGATTGGTAGCTCGACGAAACTTTTTCTCGACTACAGCGAAGCAACGGATAATCTTGACGCGGCGAAAGTTTCTGTGGAAAGTTTAAGCGAGGAGATTGCGCTAAAAAAGAATCTTGACGAAAATATCTCCGCGCTCCACCGAATCAACGAGCTTGCCGCGCAGGTTGAGCCGACTAAAAATTTTAATCGCCTGCTCAATCTGGGAAGGGTTGCCGATAAAAATATTCGCTTGACGAAAATCCGCGTCGAGGAAAATTCTCTGGAGCTTGAAGGTTCCGCTGACGACTCCGCCGCGATTAAAAATTATCTCGGCAAGGTCAAAGGTAGCGTCGCGAACACTGCGCGGCTTGAGAGTTCGACCGAGCGCGACGACGAAATTTTTTTTGTGATTCGCGCGTCATTAAAGTAAAGAGGCTTGCTGGTAAAAATATTCGCTTGACGAAAATCCGCGTCGAGGAAAATTCTCTGGAGCTTGAAGGCTCTGCCGACGACTCCGCCGCGATTAAAAATTATCTCGGCAAGGTCAAGGGCGGCGTTGCGAACAGTGCGCGGCTTGAGAGTTCGACCGAGCGCGACGACGAAATTTTCTTTGTGATTCGCGCGTCGCTGAAATAAATTTTGGGAAGTGTTTTCATGATAGAAATTTTTGATGGGGCAATGGGTACGATGTTGCAGGCGGGCGGCTTGAAGGCGGGCGCGTGCCCCGAACTCATGAACGTCGACGCTCCCGACGTCGTGAAGAAAATTCACCGTGCCTATATCGAGGCGGGCGCGACGATTATCGAGACGAATACTTTTGGCGCGTCGAGTCTCAAGCTTGCTCATTACGGCTTGGAAAGTCGCGTTCGCGAGTTGAACTTTGCCGCCGTGAAAATTGCTAAAGCCGCTGCGCAGTCTCAAGCGAAAGTCGCCGGCTCAATGGGTCCGACGGGGAAATTTATCGCGCCGCTCGGCGATTTGGACTTCGACGACGCCTACAAAATTTTTTATGAACAAGCTCAAGCACTCGCGGAGGCGGGCGCAGATTTTTTGATAATCGAGACGTGCATTGACATTCAAGAAATGAGGGCGGCTCTCCTTGCGGCGAAGGACGCTTGCAACTTGCCGATTATCTGCCAACTTTCCTACAGTGAGGACGGGCGCACCGTCACGGGCACAGACCCGCAATCTGCCGCCGTGATTCTCGACGCAATGGGCGCAAGCGTTATCGGCGTGAATTGCTCGCTTGGTCCGGAGCAACTTGTTCCCGTCGTGAAGATTTTGGCGACGAACACTTGCAAACCTATCAGCGTTCAGCCAAATGCCGGTATGCCCTATCTTGAAGACGGCGCGACGAAATTTCCAATGGACGCAAAAACTTTCGGCAGTTGGGGCAAGGCACTCGTTGAGGCGGGCGCGACTTATCTCGGCGGCTGTTGTGGCACGACACCCGATCATATTCGCGAACTTGCTTTGAACGTCAAAAATCTAGTCCCTAGTCCCCAGTCCCTAGTTCCTAAACTCATGCTGGCGAGCCGGAGCAAAACCGTCACTATCGATAAGGAACTGCCGACGGTTTTAATCGGCGAGCGAATAAATCCGACGGGTAGAAAGAAACTCGCGGCGGAGATTCGTGAAGGTTCCCTGCTCGGCGTCAAGCGCGACGCGCTCAATCAAGTCAAGGCGGGCGCGAAAGTTCTTGATGTCAATATGGGCGTCGGCGGCATTGACCAAGCTAAAATGATGGCGCAAGCCGTCAAAGAGATTGCTCGCATAACCGACGCGCCGTTGTCAATCGACACGAGCGACGCGGCGGCACTGGAGGCGGGCTTGAAAAATTTTCCCGGTCGTGCGCTGATTAACTCCGTCAGCTTTGAACCCGACCGCATTAAAAATTTCTTGCCGCTCGCCAAAAGATACGGCGCGGCGATTTTGATTCTGCCCTTGACCGAACAGGGCGTCCCGAAAACTTCTGCAGAGCGTGTCGAAGTTGCCAAGAAAATTATCGACGCCGCCAAAGCTCACGGACTCGACGACGGCGATTTTCTCCTCGACGCGCTTGTCATGACCATTTCCGCCGACAAGGACGCTTGCCTTGAGGTTTTGCGCACGTTGAAACTTTATCGCGAGCAATTCGGCTATCCGGCGACTATGGGCTTGAGCAATATTTCTTTCGGCTTGCCCAATCGCCCGCTGATTAACTCGACTTTCTTTGCGATGAGCCTAGCCGCCGGTCTCGACGCCCCGATTATGAATCCTTACGATGAACTTATGCAAAACGTTTTGAAATCTGCCGCTGCACTTTTGGGCAAGGATCCAAACGGCTTGAACTTCAGCAAGCTCGCGCAGGTCACGACGGCTGAGCCGACAAAGAAAATTTCTCTGCCGACGCTCGACGCGATTAAGCTTGCGGTTCAAGAGGGCGATAAGGACGAAATTCCCGCGCTGATTAAAAAGGCTGTCGACGAAAATTTTTCTGCCGACGAAATTACCGAACGCGCACTGACCGCCGCAATGAATGAACTCGGCGAGGACTTCGGCTCCGGAAAAATTTTCTTGCCGCAAGTTCTTTTGAGTGCGGAGACGATGCGGCTTGCCTTCGACGAGTTGAAGAAGATTTTGCCCGCGCAGAAGACGGCGACGCGCGGCACGTTTGTTATTGCGACGGTAAAGGGCGACGTTCACGACTTGGGCAAGAATATTGTCGGCGCGTTGATTTCAAACAGCGGCTTTAAGCTCGTCGACTTGGGCAAGGACGTTGACTCGGAAAAAATTGTTCGCGCCGCCCTTGAGCACGACGCTGACATTGTGGGCTTGTGTGCACTCATGACCACGACGATGATTCAGATTGACAAGGTTATCGCGGACTTGCACGCGGCGGGCAGTGCGGCAAAAGTCATGGTCGGCGGCGCGGCTCTCACGCAGGAATATGCTGACGCGGCGGGCGCGGACGCTTATGCCAAAGACGGCGTCGAGGCGGTTCGCTTGGCTAAAAATTTGCTTGGTGATTGAAATGATATACAACGCGCAGATTTTGGAGATAGACGCGGCGGAAACTCGACGCTACGCGGGCTTGCGCAAGGCTCAAAACTTCGGCGAGAAAAATATCCGCGCGGCTTGCGAAGAGGCACTGCTTTTAATTGATGTGCGCGGCGCGTGGGAGCTTTACGACTATAAAAATTGCACGGTCGCGAGCGAGCCGCCCTTTACAATCGCGGGCAATTCGATTATAAAACACCTTGACGGCTGCGAAAAAGTTATCTGCATGGCGGCGACAGTCGGCGCGGCGATTGAACAGGAAATTACTAAAAAATTCGAGCGCGGAGAGTATTTAGCGTCAGTACTTTTAGACGCGGCGGCAACGGCGGCAGTTGAGCAAGCGGCGGATTTAATGGAGAAAAATTTTGCGGCGAAGTTTTCTAAGGAAGGCTACAAAATGCGTTGGCGATTCAGTCCGGGCTATGGCGATTGGAATTTGACGGCGCAGGAAAAACTTTTTAAAATCAGCGGCGCGGAGCAAATCGGCATGAGTTTAAGTTCGGCGTTGATGTTGGAGCCGCGCAAGTCCGTCACGGCGATTATCGGCTTGGAGAAAATTTCCGCGCAGAAAAATTCTTCGCATAAAAAAAATTGCGCCACCTGCGACAAACTCGATTGCCCGATGAGGAAATAATATGCTAAAGTTTTTCAAGGAGATGTTGCGAAATATGAAGAGAAATGACCCGTGTTGGTGCG
>CAMYWI010000084.1 GCA_947302675.1 uncultured Selenomonadales bacterium
GAGATGGCGAACAATCATCAAGGCGAGGTTGAGCACGGGAAGAAAATTATTCGTGCAATGGCGGCGGTCTCGACGCCGTATCGCGAGCAATTCAACTTCGCCATAAAATTTCAGTACAGAGACTTAGACACGTTTATTCGCCCTGACTACAAAGAGCGCGACGACGTTAAAAATATCAAACGTTTCAAGGAGACGCGCCTTTCTCAAGAAGAATTTTTGGAGCTTAAGCGCGAAGCCGAGTCTTGCAACTTTTTTACAATCTACACGCCTTTTGATGAATTGTCCGCGCAGAGAATTGCCGCGCAGAAGTACGACGCCGTTAAAATTGCGAGCTGTTCATTTACCGATTGGTCGCTGATTGAGACTATCGCCACAACTAAATTGCCAGTCATTGCCTCGACGGCCGCCGCCACGCTTGAAGACATTGATAAAATCGTCCAGTTCTTCAATCACAGAAATATTCCGCTCGCGTTAATGCACTGCGTTGCGGAGTATCCCACGCCCGCCAGTCGCCTTGAATTGAATCAAATCTCTTTACTTCAGCAAAGGTATCCGGACTTGCGCATTGGCTTTTCCACTCACGAAGAGCCGTCGGAAATGGATTCTATCAAAATCGCCGTTGCGAAGGGCGCGAAGATTTTCGAGCGGCATGTTGGAGTTGTGACTGATAAAATTTCATTGAACAAATACTCTTCCACGCCCGACGAAATCAGCTCGTGGCTGACCGCCGCCAAAAAAGCTTTCGATATTTGCGGCGTTTCCAACGAGAGATATACGCCTTCGCAGAAGGAAAAGAACGACCTCGCCGCTCTGCAACGTGGCGTTTTCGCGAGCAAAGACCTCGTCGCGGGAACCGATTTAAATTTTGGAAATACATACTTTGCTTTTCCCTGCGAGGCGGGACAAGTTTTGGCAAAGCACATGTCCAAGTACGCCAAGCTGACTTTGCAAAAGTCGGTTGAGATTAACAAGCCAATTCCTGTTGAAGACGTTAATATTTCCGACGGTATGCGCCGCGTGCAGGAGATTGTTCACAAGCTCATGGATATTTTGCGGAAGGGGCATATCGTTATCCCTGTCGACAGCAGTTGCAACATTTCTCACCACTACGGAATTGACCGCTACGAAGAAGTCGGCGTCACGCTCATTGATTGCGTCAATCGCGCGTACTGCAAAAAACTTTTGATTCTCTTGCCAGGTCAAAAACACCCGACGCACTTTCACAAGAAAAAGGAAGAGACTTTTACCGTCCTTTACGGTGTGTTAAACGTCGTGTGCGACGGCAAAGCTATTACTCTCAAGCAAGGCGAGTCAATGACGGTTTCGCAGAACATGAAACACAGCTTTTCGTCGGAGACGGGTTGTATCTTTGAAGAACTCTCCACAACACATTACAAAGACGATTCCTACTACGACGACATGAGCGAGTTTGCTAATCCGCGCAAGACCAAAGTTTATCTTACGAACGACATGTTGCGTGATTAACATTATCATATCGAAAATCCATTGAGCGGAGGTTTTTCTGTGATTAAAAATTGTTGTATTTGCGGTAGTGAAGTCACGACGAAAAAAATTTTACCGTACCGAGATTTTCTTGGGCTTGATATCGAAATTTACAATGTACACATTGCCCGTTGCGACCAATGCGGTTTCATTTTCTATCAAAATCCTCTTACCGATGAACAACTGGAAAATCGCTACAAGAACGAGGCGTGCAATGAATTTGACTCGGAAGAATACATAGTGAGTGGCGAGGATAATTATGCTCGTCGTTGCCACAGGCAAAAACATTTTATCGAGGAAAATATTGGTACGCCAATAATGGAAATTGGGGGGGGGAATATTCTAGCATACTCGAAATCGGCGCGGCGTCAGGCTATAACCTTAGTCTGTATTCGGGCAAGCGGCGGCTTGGTATCGAACCTTCGGCGTTGAATTGCAAACTCGCGAAGAAGAATTACGGCATCGAGATGTTCAATGGGCTTTGGTCGGAGTTTTTGGCAAGTAATAACGGCGAGACTTTCGATTTGATTTTTATGTCGCACGTGCTTGAACACATTGTCAACCCGATGAAATTTATTCGGGAGTGCGCCGCTCTTTGCAATCGGTATATGTTTATCGAAGTCCCTTGTTTTGATATAAAATTTTTGGAAGAACCCTACGGAATGTTTCACGAAGAGCACGTAAATTTCTTCACGATTCAAAGTTTGTCTACGCTCATGCGGAACGCGGGTTTTTCTATGGTGAACGCTACGATGCCTTTTGAGCCGCAAAATCTTTTACCGAACGGTTATCCTTCGCTGTCATCCTTGTGGAAAAAATCCGTTGATTCAAAGCCGATTTACAATTCGGGCGACTGCTTTGATCGTTACATTGCCGAAAACGAAATGCTGTTGCAAAGGGTCAGAGAAAAAATAAATCAAATCCCTTCCGACGAAAGACTTGCGCTTTGGGGTATAGCACATCATGTCGGTTTGCTCCTCGCCAACACGAGCTTGGCAGATAAAAATATTGTTCGCGTGTACGATTCAAATAAGCGCAAGCACGGCGTCAAGGTTATGGGAATTCCGATAAAACCTTTTGATAAAGCGGACGTCCTTTCTGGCGAAGTCGAGGCGATTTTGATTACGTCTTATACAGCGCAGAGAGCGATTTCAAAAGTTATCGAAGAAATGCACTTGCCCTGTAAAGTCTATAAACTCTATGACCTTTAATTTTGATTGAGAGATGACAGCATGAAAAAAATTGTAGTGAGCGGCGCGACGAGTATGCTCGCTGTGGCGACGATAGAAGAGTGCTTGAGAAACGGCATTGAGGTCGTGGCGATTGCTCGACGTAATTCAGAAAATTTTTATCGTCTTCCGAAGTCTCCAAATTTGCAAGTCATTGAATGCAACCTTGAGGAGCTTGCGACTTTCACGCCGAATTTTGATGATGCCGACGTTTTCTATCACTTCGCGTGGCTGGCGACTACAAGGGAAGGTCGCTTGAATATTGACGTGCAGGAACTAAATATTCGATACACGATTGACGCTGTTCGCCTCGCGAAAAGGTGCGGCTGTCATAAATTTATTCTTGCCGGCTCGCAAGCTGAGTATGGCTTGACTGACAAACCTTTAAGCCGCTCGACGCCGATTAATCCTTGCATGGCTTATGGCGTCGCCAAGTACGCCGCCGGAAAAATGGCGGAGATTCTTTGCTCCGCTTTGAGCATGTCATTTGTGTGGGGCAGGATTGTCAGCACGTACGGAATTCACGACAGAGCCGGCAATTTGTTTAACTACGTCATTAATTGCTATAAAAATAATGCCCAACCTGTTCTCACGAAGTGCGAGCAGATTTGGGATTATCTTCATGCAGATGACGTTGCGCGAGCCTTTAAATTGTTAGGACAATGCTCAACCAATGGCGTGTACGTCGTTGGAAGTGGAAAGGGCGTGCCGCTCAAGTCCTATGTTGAAACAATTTATAGATTGATGAAACCGAATGTGCCGCTAGTTTTTGGTGGCAAGCCGTATTCAGAAAATCAAGTAATTTATCTAGTGGCGGACATTTCCGATTTGAAACGCGACACGGGCTTTGAGCCGCTAATTACTTTTGAAGATGGCATTTTGCAGGTAATTTCTAGTTTGGCTCCTCAACCTTCGCTGTAAACGCTAGAGGAAAAATTTTATGTGGTGTAAGAATTGCAATCTGGAAGTGAGCGGCTCGCCGTGTCCTGTTTGTGGCGGAGCGACGGAAGAAGAAATACCTGCGGAAATTTTTTGGTGCGATAATTGTGCAGTGCCAGTTATAACCGAGCTTTCGATTAAGGATAAAAATATTTGTCCGATTTGCGGCGCAAAGACAAAACAACTTGTCGCCGACCTCCGCCCGGTCTTTCCCGAAGAAAAATTGTTGCTCGCTGTCTTGCTTGACGAGGTACCGAATTTTTTTATGAGCAGTTCGATTTGGGCGTCGGGTAGCAGATATTATATTGACGGCAAAGTTTTAAACGTTCCTGCAAAGAAATTTGTCGAGGCCGATACGAATTCCATTGCTGAAAAAATTTCCGCCGCGTCCTCCGCGATAAGTTATGCTCGCTTTGACAGTGACGTTAGCAAATTCGTCCACGCCAACCGTTACAGACTTGCCGCGCTAAAGGACGAGGCGTTCTCTTTTGTGCAACGCGCCGCAAAAAATTTTTCTGACGAACAAGTTGTAATTTCTTTTTCCGGCGGCAAGGATTCAACCGTCGTCGCTGATATTGTCGTGAGGGCTTTGAGCAATCCAAGCTTAGTTCACATTTTCGGCAACACGACGCTTGAATTCCCAACGACCCTAGCTTATGCCGCCCGCTACAGAGAAAATCATCCGCTCGCTATTTTCCAAAACGCTGTCAACGACGAACAAAATTTTTTCGCCGTCTGCGAAGACATAGGACCGCCCGCGAGAATGATGCGTTGGTGTTGCTCAATGTTCAAGACCGGTCCCATTGCTCGCGTCATTAATAGTTTGTATCGCAACCAAAAGATTTTGACTTTCTACGGCATAAGAAAATCCGAGTCTATCACCCGCAGTAAGTATAACCGCGTGGAGGGCGACGCCACGTCAATTAAAATTCGCCAACAAACCGTTGCTTCGCCAATTTTTTTTTGGAAAGACGCGGATGTTTGGCTGTATATCCTTTCCGAAGAAATTGATTTCAACTCGGCTTATCGGCTCGGCTATGACCGCGTCGGCTGTTGGTGTTGTCCGAACAATACTCAACGTGCGCAGTTCTTATCGCGAATTTACATGCCTAACGAGTTGAAAAAATGGCGAGAGTTCCTTGTTGACTTCGCGAAGAAAATCGGCAAGCTTGACCCTGAAGTTTATGTTGATTCCGGAAAGTGGAAGGCTCGTCAAGGCGGCAATGGTTTAACTTCCGCAAATGATGTCAAGCTACGCTTTACGAACTGCACGACCGAAGACCACGCCAAAATTTATCAGCTCACAAAAACTTTTGACGACGAGTTTATCGGCTTGTTTGTTCCTTTTGGGAAAATTGCGCCTGAACTCGGAAGAAAAATCTTGCACGAAACGCTGATACTTGACTGCAAATCGAACGTGCCGATTATTTCGATTACGCCGTTCAATAATGGTAGTGCGGTTAAAATCAAGACGCTCAACGTTGCAGACCACGAATCACTTCAAAGAATGGCGAGCTATCAAGTTAGAAAGTTCAACGCCTGTCGAAAATGCTTAAAGTGCGAATCGCTTTGCCACGTCGGCGCGATTTCGGTCGGCGAAAAATATTTTATCGACCCGTTAAAGTGCGTGCACTGCAAGACGTGCTTGACGGCAAAATATTTGGAAGGCGGTTGCATGATGGAAAGATTTCTTCGGACAAAATGATTGGAGGAACGGCGGGCAATGAAATTTCGGGCGCACGATACTTTTTTCATACGGAAGGGCTGGCTTAGCAAAGGAATGCGTCACGTGGCGAAGGCGGCGGACGTTTTTGTTTCCAGTGAAGAAAATCCAATGGACGTGCTCGGACTTGGCGCGAACATGGTCAAGGCTCTGCGCTACTGGTTGCAAGCGGTCGGCTTGACTGAAGAACCTTTAACCGGTAAACGCACACAAACTTTTACTGCGCTCGGCAAGTTGATTTATAAGCACGACCCATACTTCGAGGAACGCGGTACGCTCTGGCTGTTGCAATATCGTCTTGCGTCGAATAAGGATTTAGCGACGGCGTGGTATTTTTTCTTCAACGAATTTTCAATGCAGGAGTTCACGCGGAATAATTTCGTCACGGCTCTGCAGAAATATATCGACATGCAAAACGACGCGACGGAAATTTCTCCGCGCTCTCTGGAAGAAGATTTTCAATGCATTGTCAACACGTATTTGCCGCGATACAAAACGGACGACAAAAAAATTTCGCCCGAAAACAATATTGTCTGTCCGTTCGGCGAACTCGGTTTGATTGAGCTTTTGAACAGGCGACAGAAGATTTATAAGAAAAATATTCCGTCGGTCGCCGCGCTGAATTCGTGGGTCGTGCTTGCCGTGATTGTCGACAACGCCGGTGGTCGCAAGGAAATTGCTTTGAATGAGTTGTTGAGGTCGCCGCGAAATATCGGGCGCATCTTCAATCTGGATTCGATTGCAATGCTCGACGCGCTCTATAAAATTGAACGGCTCGGCTTGATAAAAATCAATCGGACGGCGGGATTGGACGTCGTGTCAATGCGTCGAGAGCTGACTTTCTTGGATTGTGTGAAAAATTTTTATACGTCGATAGACGAGCAGGAGATTGACGAATGAGCAAGATGATTTCTGTCGCGGAAGGCTTTCAATATTCCGTTAACATTGAGTACGACTTGGGCAACGACGACAAGTTGAAGAATTTTATTCCGACGAAG
>CAMYWI010000085.1 GCA_947302675.1 uncultured Selenomonadales bacterium
GTTATTTTTGTGAGCAAGCTCGGCAAGTGCGCAAATGTCAGTCACGTCAAGTTTCGGGTTGCCAATCGTCTCGGCGTAAATCAATTTCGTGCGATTAGTAAGCAAGTCGGAAAAATTTTCAACGCGATTTTCTTTAACGTAGCGAACGCAGACGCCAAAACTTTTAAGTTCGCGGAAAAAATTACTCGTGCCGCCAAAAAGTCCTCCACTTGAAATAATTTCGTCGCCCGATTCAACGACATTCAAAATAGCCGCTGAAATCGCCGCCATGCCCGATGAAAATGCAACTGCTCCTGCTCCACGCTCAAGATTTGCAATTCTCCGCTCAAAATTTGCGGTAGTCGGATTGCCCACGCGGGTATAAACAAAGCCCGCCTTGCGTCCGGCAAATATTTTTTCCAAATCCTCAGCTGTGGCTTGACTGTAGGCGGCAGTTTGATATATTGGCAATGTTGTCGAACCGGTCAACTTATCGGGCGCGATGCCGTGCAATAATTCGGTAGCAAAATTCATTTCAAGCCACCTTTCTTGACGAGCAAAGTAAAAGTTCCGTTGCCTAAGTCGTCCAAGCTTAAAATTTTATGTCCTTCATCTTTCAAACTGCGCGGTACATTTTGAATCGGTTCACCTTCGTTCAAGCGCACTTCCAAAATCTGTCCGTCGTCGAGTTCTTCGAGCGCAACTTTGACTTTAACGAAAGTTATCGGGCACACTACGTCAGTGATGTCCAAAAAATCATCAGCTTGCATTTGCAACCGCCTCCACTTCCGAAATAAATTTTTCCCAGCCCACGCGCTCGAGCATAGTTCTGAAACGTTCGCCGCTTTTGGCATGATCCTTGAAAAATTGTAGAGCGACTTCGACGATAGCGAAAAGTTTCTCCTCGTCAAAGATTATCGGCAGAAAATTTTTCCCGACAGCGATTTTATTGCCGTAAAGCCCGCCAAACGAGACGACAAAACCGCTTTGACCTTGCCAGGCATCAGTCGGACAACTTTTTATGCACTTGCCGCAGTAAACACATTTATTTTCGTCCAACGTGACGGATTTAGCCGACTTATCGACGGCGATTGCTTTTTCGGGACAGACGGCTTGGCAAACGCCGCAAAAAATACATTTTTCCGCGCTCCAATTCGGTTTGACGCCGCCTTTAACGCCCATGTCGTTTTCTTCAGCTTTGAGGCAGTTGTTATGGCAACCCGTGAAACCAAATTTGAATTTATGCGGAAGTTCGCGCCCGCCATAGCGTTTATCGAACTCGGCGGCAAGTTTTTGCGTATCAATCAAACCCGACGGACAAATTGCATTGCCTTGACAGGCGGTTATCGTTCTGACACGCGGACCGCACACACCGACTTGAACATTTCCCGCCGCCAGAGCTTTTTTGACAGCGTCCACGTCGTCAAGATGAATGAACGGGATTTCAATTCCCTGTCGCGAAGTCAAGTGAACATAGCCTTTGCCGAATTTTTTTGCGACGCTTTGAATCGTGCCGAGTTGCTCCGCCGTAAAATGACCGCCTACACATTTCAGCCGCATGGAAAAATAATTCTGCTGACGCTGACGCATGAACCCGCCCTTTTTGAGTTCTTTGAAATTTATGCTCATGTTAAATCTCTCCTAAAATTTCACACGTCGATATTCAAACTGCCGGTTCGATAGCCTTGCAAATCCAATGTGACATAATCAAAACCAAGCTCCTTTAGCCGCGCTGATATTTCCTCTCGAATTTTTATCAGCTTAGGAAAATCTTCGGGCAAAATTTCAATCCGTGCAATTTTCCCGTGAACTCGCACGCGCAACTGATTAAAGCCCGCGCTTAACAAAAATTCTTCCGCCATTTCCACCTGCGAAAGTTTTTGTGCCGTCAGAGGATCGCCGTAAGGAATCCGAGACGCCAAGCACGCCATTGACGGCTTATTCCACGTCGGCAAGTTCATTGCTCGCGAAAGGGCGCGTATTTCAGATTTGCTCAAGCCGACGACACGGAGCGGACTTTTGACGTTGAGTTCAGCCAAAGCTCTCATGCCGGGGCGATAGTCACTCGCGTCATCGGTGTTGGAACCTTCAACCAAAATTTTATCTTCAGCAAGGCGCAAAAAATTTTCAAACAGCGCACGCTTGCAAAGATAACAGCGGTCGACGGGATTTTGGGCAACGCCTTCGACGTTCAAAACGTCCGCATCAAAAATTATCTGCCGAATTTTATTTTCCGCGCAAAATTTATTTGACGTATCGAGTTCTCGGTAGGGAACGAATACACTAGCCGCCGTCAACGCGATTGCTTTATCGCCTAACGTATCGTGCGCGACTTTAAGCAGGAAAGTTGAATCGACGCCGCCCGAAAAAGCGACTGCCACACTTCCCAGCCCGCGCAGATAATTTTTCAGCCGCTCCAACTTTAAGGCAAGCTCCGCCGTCAATATCATTTCCGGAAAAATATTTTTATCGCGGTCGAACCGAAAACTTTTCAGCGTCGGTTCCGCCTCAAGCGACAAAATCAGATAGCTGAGTTTTGTATCAAAGACGAGGCGTTTATCTTCTTCTGACGGACGCGCAGGGCTTTTCGGGTGCGAATGGAAATTTCCAAGCAGTTGCAAGTCATGAGAGCGCATATCTTTGACTGCTGCGAATTGTTCGGCGGGTTCCATTGAAAAATGTTCGGGGCTTGCGTCGATGTTCGTGAGGAAATAAATTTTTTCAACGGTTTTAACATCGCCCGAAATTGTGCCGCCCAAAAGTCCGCAGTCTTCGTTCGGCAAAACTTTCTGCGCGTGCTCAACCAGCGAATCAAATTGGTCTTTGCTCAAAATTATCATGATGTCACGCTCCGAAACTGCAAGTCGGTTGCTCATAGTCGATAAGCTCGGTTATCGTAGGATTTTCTGAGCAGACGGCGCATTTTTTGTTACGCGGAATCTTAATCTTGCGGAAAGTCATCGTCAAAGCGTCGTAAGTCAGCAAATAGCCCGTAAGCAGTTCGCCGATATCCAAAATATATTTCAAAGCTTCAGTAGCTTGAATTGTGCCGATAACGCCGCCCATTACGCCCAAAACTCCTGCTTGCCGGCAAGTCGGAACGGCATCTTTCGGCGGCATGGTCGGGAAGACACAACGATAACACGGACTTTTTTCGGGGACGTAAGTCATAGTCTGCCCTTGAAAGCGAATAATCCCTGCGTGCGAATACGCTTTCTTCAGCAGGACGCAAGCATCGTTTATCAAAAACTTCGCAGGAAAGTTATCCGTGCCGTCAATTACAAAATCGTAATCCAAATCGCGGATTATGTCACGGATATTCGACGCCGTGACTTGCTCCGAGTAGGTGTGAACTTGAACATCGGGATTCATGGCGTTAATCGTCTCGCGTCCCGAAATAATTTTTTCCTTGCCAATGTCGTTGGTTTGGTGAATAATCTGCCGCTGAAGATTGGACAAATCTACCGTGTCATAATCAACCAGCCCGATATGACCGACGCCCGCCGCCGCAAGGTACATTGCCGCAGGAGCACCAAGCCCGCCCGTGCCGATTATCAAAATTTTTGCGTCGAGAATTTTTTTCTGCCCAATGCCGCCGACTTGCTCAAGGATTATGTGACGGCTGTAGCGTTCGAGTTGCTCATTTGTAAGTTTAGCCAAGCTGACCACAGCCCATGAAGTACAAAAATTCTATCTCATCTCCGTCATTCACAAAAATTTTGGTTGACTTTTACAATCATGATTTAACCTCCGTTTTCGATAATCGCGCCGCCCAAAACTTCCGCGCCGTCGTAGAAAACAATCGACTGCCCCGAAGTGATTGCCCGCTGAGGCTCATTAAACGTCACGCGCAAAAATTTTTCGTCTTGGGCGACTTCACAAGTTGCTCCAAGCGAGCCGTATCGAATTTTGGCTTGCAAAGTGGCGGGCAGAGGCGGTTTGTAAATCCAGTGAACATCGCCAGCCATCAAAGTCGTCGTGAAAAGTTCAGCGTTCGAGCCGACGCAAACTTGACGGTTATCAACATCGAGTTTTGTGACGTAGAGTGGATGCGGCGTAGAAATCCCCAAGCCTTTGCGCTGTCCGATTGTGTAATTGGCAACGCCGCTGTGAGTGCCGAGAATTTTTCCGCTGGTGTTGACGATATTGCCCGCTTGCAGAGCATCAGCACCGGGCGCGAAGTTTTGCAGAAAAGTTTTATAGTCATCATTGGGCACGAAACAAATTTCTTGACTGTCGGGCTTGTCGGCAACAGGCAAATTCATCTGCGCGGCAAGGCGGCGCGTTTGAGCCTTTGAAAAATCTCCGAGCGGTAAAAGAATTCGTGCGAGTTTTTTTGCCGTCAAATTGTACAGCACATAGGATTGATCCTTATGCAAGTCAGTAGCTTGCTTGAGTTTGAATCGCCCTTCCTCGAAGATAACCCGCGCATAATGTCCCGTAGCAAGATAATCTGCGCCGATTGAAGTTGCGAAGTCGAAGAGCTTGCCGAATTTAATTTTGCGATTACAACGCACACAAGGATTGGGCGTTCGACCGCGCAGATACTCCGCCACGAAATAATTCACGACACTTTTTCTGAAAGCCTCGCGCTCCTCGACGACGTGAAATTCTATGCCGAGTTTTTCGGCGACATTGGCGGCGTCTTCTACCTCTTTTGAACTGCAACAACTGCGCTCGTGAAAATTTCCGTCTTCAAGGAGCATGGTCACGCCGACGACCTCAAAGCCGCGTTCAAGTAAAAGTGCCGCAGTCAGCGAACTGTCAACGCCGCCACTCATTCCAACGGCTACTTTTCGGCGGTTCATTCGCCAAAAGTCAACGTCGACAAATATCTTTCGCCGGTATCGGGCAAAAGTAAGACGATTATTTTGCCGGGATTTTTTTCGGCGAGTTTTTTAGCCGCATAAGCCGCCGCTCCCGAAGAAATTCCGACCAGCAAACCTTCCGCGCGAGCAATTTCTTTTGCGGTTTCGTAAGCGTCGTCATTTGTCACGCGAAAGACTTCATCATAAATCTTTGTGTTGAGCGTGTCGGGAACAAAGCCCGCGCCGATACCTTGAATTTTATGCGGACCGGCAACACCCTCCGAGAGCACCGGCGAAGAATCCGGCTCGACGGCGACAACTTTAATCGCGGGATTTTTTTCCTTAAGAAATTCACCGACGCCGCTTAAAGTTCCGCCAGTGCCCACGCCCGCTACGAAAATATCAAGCTTGCCGCCAGTCGCCTCCCAAATTTCGCGGGCAGTCGTTTTCTTATGGCATTCGGGATTGGCAGGATTGGTGAACTGCGATGGAATGAAAGCGTTGGGAATTTGCGTAGCGAGTTCGTTGGCTTTGGCAATCGCGCCTTTCATGCCGAGATTTCCCGCCGTCAAAACCAATTCCGCGCCGTAGGCTTGAAGAATTTTCCTGCGCTCAATGCTCATGGTTTCGGGCATGGCGATTATGATTCTGTAGCCGCGAGCCGCCGCGACTGCCGCAAGTCCTACGCCGGTATTACCCGAAGTTGGTTCGATAATTACCGAGTCGTGTTTGAGCTTGCCGGAGCGTTCGGCGTCGTCAATCATCGCCCAAGCAATTCTGTCCTTGACACTGCCCGCAGGATTGAAATATTCCAGCTTTGCGAGAATCTGCGCGGACAAATTATTCTTGCGCTCAAAGTTATGCATTCGGAAAAGCGGCGTGTTGCCGATAAGTTCGTTGAAGTGATTGTAAATTTTTGCCATGATAAAACCCTCCTAAATTCCTTCGCCGTCCAAGCCCGTGAATCTGCTTTGAACTGTGCGTTCCATTTGCGTCACGTGCCCTTTTTGAATCTTGATAACCAGTCGCCCATATGCAAGCGTTGAAAATTCTTGTGTGATTTGTTTTCTCAAAGTCTGTTGAAGTTCGTCGCTCCATGTCGAAATTTTTTCTGACCAATCGGCAAGTCGCCGACGTTGCGTAACTTCTACTTGCATAAGCCGTCCGTCTTGCGCCACGAATATTATTTCGCCGCTCAAGATTTTTTGCATTTCGGCAAGCGCGAACTCCATAACTTCATCGGGAATCGCTCCCTGTTTAATTTTTCTCATTGCCACCACCTCGATTTTTTATCGCCGCGCCTAAAATTATTACGACGAAGATATTTACCGCCGATTTAAGCAACAATCCCGGCGTCGACGCAATCCCCGCGCTCAAACTGTCATATAAAAATGCTCCGACCAGCGTATAACCCGCCGTCATCGCCAAACTTGCCAAAATCAGTCCGAGTAAAAAATTTTTCTCGCGCAGTCGCCAAAAAATTTCTGCCTCCGCCGCCTTGATTAAAATTGTCGGCACTATCCAAATCGGAAAGCCGCTTAAAAAATCCGCCAATGCCGAGCCGATTACGCCGCTCAATATTCCGACACGTCGT
>CAMYWI010000086.1 GCA_947302675.1 uncultured Selenomonadales bacterium
CCGGCGTTCAATCCTTCACGGACGACGTTGCCTTCTCTGCGCGGCGACATTGCGCTAGAAAAGTTGGCGTTCAGCTACACGGAGGAGGGCGGCAAAGTCCTTGAGAATATCAACATAAGAATTCCCGCCGGCATGAAAGTTGGAATAGTCGGGCGTTCGGGCAGTGGCAAGTCGACGCTGACGAAATTGATCCAGAGGCTTTACCTGCCTGACACGGGACGCATTTTGATTGACGGCGTTGACATTGCGCAGGTTGAGCCGGCTTGGTTAAGACGACAAATCGGCGTCGTGTTGCAGGACAGCAAACTGTTCAGCGGCTCGGTTGAGGAGAATATCCGCATTGCCTGTCCGAATGCAACTCATGAGGACGTTGTCAATGCGGCGCGGCTTGCGGGCGCGGATGAATTTATCAGCCAATTCCCGCATGGCTATGAAACTTTCGTCGGCGAACGCGGTTCCTTGTTGAGCGGCGGTCAGCGTCAGAGGATTGCGATTGCTCGCGCCCTGCTTTCTAATCCCAGAATTTTGATCTTTGACGAGGCGACGAGTGCGCTTGACTACGAGTCGGAAAATATTATCATGAATAACATTGAGCCGATTTCCGAAGGGCGCACGATGCTTATGATTGCGCACCGCCTGTCGACCGTTCGCGATTGCGACGCCATTATTGTTATCGATAAGGGGCGCATTATCGAGGCGGGCACTCACGATGAATTGATGAAACACAACGGCGTTTACGCCAAACTTCACCAAGCACAAATGGGATGAGGTTCTCATACTTTTCTTTTGCTACGCCCAAAAGAAAAGTATGCAAAAGAAAAGGGCGTTTGACCGGCAAGAAAACATCCATGTTTTCGTTGCCGGCGGCGCACGTCCATGTGCGCCGGGTTTTCGTTCACCGCTACGTTTAAAAAGTTTTGGAAATGCGTAATTATTAAGGAGGAATTTTTACCGTGAATATTTTTATTCTGCACCCGTCTTTCCCCGCGCAGTATCTGAACATTGCGCCCTACCTCGCAAGCAATCCCGAAAATCAAGTTTTCTTCCTGTCGAAGGAGAATTCAATCAACGCGCAGCTTAAAGGCGTGACGCTCGCGCTTTATCCCAAGCCCGACGACAAGGCAAACGATTGGATTAAAACTTGCGGACCGTTGCGCCCTGCGGCGGAGGCTGTTGTTGAAGGACAAGCCGTCCTTCGCGCAATGGAGTGGTTGCAGCGCGAAAAGAACGTTAAGCCCGACGTGATAATCGGTCACACGGGCTGGGGCTCAACGCTCTATTGCAAGGACATGTATCCGAACGTGCCGATTATGGGTTACTTCGAGTGGTATTACCGCGTCGAGGACAGCGATTGCTATTGGTGGCCCGACGAAATTCCGCAAATGGGCAACCGCATTTCGATTCGCACGCGCAATGCTCACCACTTGATGAACTTGGAATTGTGCGACGCGGGCATTGCACCGACTAAGTGGCAGTATTCGCAATTCCCCGAAGAGTACAAGCCGAAAATCCATGTGATTCACGAAGGCATTGACACGCATTTTTGCTCGCCCGACCCAAGCGGCAAACGTCCCGGTCTCGTGCTTGAGGACGTGGAGCTTAACCTTCCCGAAGGCACCGAGATTATTACGTACGTTGCTCGCGGCTTTGAAATTTATCGCGGTTTCCCGTACTTCATGGACGCGATTCGTCACGTGTTGGCGCGTCGCCCGCAGACGCATGTCGTTGTTGTCGGCAAGGACAGAATTTGTTACGGCGCACAGCTCAAAGACACGACTTATCTTAAGGAAGAGGAGAAGAAGGGCGGCTATCCGACTGACCGCGTGCATTTTGTTGGCTTGAGAAATCGCGGCGACTATCAGAAAATTTTGCGGGCGTCGAGTTGCCACGTCTATTTAACTCGCCCGTTCGTATTGAGTTGGTCTTTCCTTGAGGCGATGAGTTTTGGTTGTCCAATGGTTGGCTCAAAAACGCCGCCGGTTGAAGAGGTTATGGAAGACGGCGTTAACGGTTTGCTTGCAGAGTTCCGTTCGCCGTATCACATTGCCCGCAAGATTGAAGAGCAACTTGACGACCCCGAACGCGCTAAAAAACTCGGCGCGGCGGCTCGCGAAACTATCCTTGAGCGGTTCGAGTTGATGAAGTGTATGCGTGCGCAGGAAGATTTAATGTACAGCTTAGTTCGTTGAGGTTGCGCCTATGACTTTTGAAACGTTTATACCTGCGCGGGCGAAGAGCGTCCTTGAACTTATCGGCGACGCGCCCGACGACTTCGAGACTTCGCGAAAAAATTTCCAGGAGATTCAACCCGATTGCAAATACATAGTCGCGGAAGATTGGACAAAGGTTAAAGGTCTCTTCGACGCAATTTTGGTTCAAAGCCCGCTGATTGGTACGCTCAGCCCCAAGCGTCTCGTCTCGCTGATAAAAAAAATCGCCGCACTTCTCAACGAAAACGGCACGATGATTTTCACACTCGACAACATAGGGCACGCGGAAAATATCGACGCAATTCTTGAGGGCAAGCCGCCGAAGTTTCGCGTCACGGTGACCCGCGACGAGTTGAATAACGCGATTGAAGACGCGGGCTTAAATGTTTTGCGTTCACTGAACGCGGGGCGCGGCGTCCAAGTCAAGCGGCAACTCGCCGAGCTAACTAAAACGGAACTGGCGGTTTTCGTCTACATCTTCACGGCGTGCAAGAGCGAGCCGCCGAAAAAAACACTGATTCAAACGCTGATAGGCGAGGCGACGGTTTGCGCCCCGATTCGCGTCCACATGCCGAATACTTTTTTCATGACAGACCCAAATGTTTTCGTGGTATCGTCGCCGGTCGGAAAGCCGTATCGCCTTTATGAGCAGGAGCAATTCGACGAGCGCATTTTTATCAATCAGCGCATGTGTTTCCCGTCGTTCGCGGTCGGATTAGATTTCTTCAACATTTTGCGCAAGAAGGGAATTCTTTTTATCTCGGAAATGGACGACCACCCGGTTTTGTGGGAGGACGATTACGAGAAGACGGCGTGGATAAATTTCCGTTCGGTGCACGCAATACAGACTTCGACGCCTTACCTTGCAGAGTTTTTAAAGCAGTTCAATCCACACGTCAAAGTTTTTCCGAATCACCTGCGCCGCTTGCCGCCGCCGCGTGATTTTGATGCGGAGTTCAAAGCCAAGCGACAGACGACAATATTTTTCGGAGCACTCAATCGCGACGGAGATTTTCTGGAGCTTGTCCCGATTCTGAACCGATTTGCCAAGCAGTACGGCAACAAGTTAGCGTTCAAGATTTTGGGGCGCGAGAATTTGTTCGAGGCACTGGAGACTAAGAATAAAACTTACGTCGGCGACCCGAAAACTTATGACGGGCAATTCATTCCTTACGAACAGTACGAGGCGGCGATTCGCAGTTCGGATATTGCGCTGTTGCCGCTAAGGGACAATGAATTCAATCGTGCGAAGTCGGATTTAAAATTTATCGAGTGCGCGGCAAATGGCGCGGTTGCGTTGGCGTCGCCGGTCGTCTATTCAAACGTGATTAAGGACGGCGAGACGGGCTTTGTCTATCGCAACGGGCGCGAGTTTATCAGCAAGCTCAACACGCTGATTAAGAATAAAAATTTGCGGCGAAAGGTTGCGGCGGAGGCTTATTCCTACGTGCGCCGCGAACGTTTAATGAGTCAGCACTACGAGGAGCGGCTTGATTGGTATCGTGAACTTTTGGCGAAGTTGCCCGAACTCACGGCGGAGGCGGAGGCGCGTATCGCAAAATTTATCCCGCTGTTCAACGAGGAGATTACAAAGTTCCGTGCGCGTTTCTCCCGCAACCCAAAGGAACGCTCCACGCAGATTGAAAGGAATTTAACACAGGGCGCAGAAATAATTATCCCAGAATAAAGTTTAGCGGGGGTGATTGTGATGTTGGGAGTTCAAATTTTTTCGGGAGCAATGTTTTCGTTCGTGACCTATTCGCTGATTGGCATAGCGGTTTTGGGCATTTTCGTCGTGCTTTATCTGAACAATCGCGGCTCGAAGAAGAACGCGGGAATGCTCGATGAACTTGTCCTTGACGAACGCCAGCAAAATCGCGACGGCTATACTAGCGTCGTTGACAAGAGTAAATTTCTCGGCGCGGTTGGCGTGTGCATGACGGATTTGCGACCGGCGGGCACGGTTACGATTGACGGCGAGCCAGTCGACGTGGTGGCGGACGGCAGTTTCGTTAAGCAGGGCGCAAGCGTCAAGGTCATTAACGTTGACGGCTCCCGCGTCTTGGTTCGTCAAATTTAGAGGGGAGGTCTCAATCATGGATGTTTTAATCGGCTCAGGCTTCTTCATATTGATAGGGTTAGTAATCGCGGCTGTGTTCTTGCACTTCGTGCCGATTGGCTTATGGATCTCGGCGTTGGCGGCGGATGTACACGTCGGGATTTTCACGCTAATAGGAATGAGAATGCGGCGCGTGACACCGGCAAAAATCGTCATGCCGTTAATCAAAGCCAACAAGGCGGGACTCGATGTCAACGTCAATCAGCTTGAGGCTCACTACTTGGCGGGCGGCAACGTCGACAGAGTTGTTGACGCGCTGATAGCGGCTCAACGTGCGCAGATAGTTTTGCCGTTCGAGCGGTCGGCGGCTATCGACTTAGCAGGGCGCGACGTTTTGGAGGCAGTTCAAATGAGCGTCAACCCGAAAGTCATTGAGACGCCGCTTGTCGGAGCCATTGCCAAAAACGGTATCGAGTTAAAAGTTAAAGCGCGTGTGACGGTTCGCGCGAACATTGACAGATTGGTTGGTGGCGCGGGCGAGCCTACGATTATTGCGCGTGTCGGCGAAGGCATTGTTTCGACAATCGGCAGTTCAGAAAGTCATACCGACGTTCTCGAAAGCCCCGAAGAAATTTCTCAAAAGGTTTTGTCTAAAGGGCTTGATTCCGGCACGGCGTTTGAAATTTTATCAATCGACATTGCGGACGTTGACGTCGGAAGAAATATCGGCGCACAACTTCAAACTGACCAGGCGGAGGCCGACAAGCGAATTGCTCAAGCCAAAGCGGAAGAGCGTCGCGCAATGGCTATCGCCAAAGAACAGGAAATGAAAGCCTACACTCAAGAGATGGAGGCAAAGGTCGTCGAGGCGCAAGCGGAAGTTCCTCACGCAATGGCGGAGGCGTTCAAGAAAGGCAATCTCGGCGTCATGGACTACTACAACATGATGAACATTCAATCGGATACGGAAATGCGCAAGTCCGTCAGCGAGGCGGGCAAGAGCAGGAAACATATTCCCGCCGCGCAGAAGTAAAAAAAAATTTTCTCCCGTCGAAAAAACTCGGCGGGATTTTTTTTGCGAAAGCTTGATTGACAAAGCCAAACACGTAATTTATAATACCAAAAATAATATTTAATATTTTTTATTTTAATTCAATAAGGAGTTGATTTTTATGGGATCTAAAAAAACTAGAACTACTACTGATGTTGAGAATATTAGCATTAATTACGAATCACATTGCAATTTAGACGCACATAGGACTTGGAATCACGATTGTAGCATTTTTAATTATGGCTCGTATGTTTTTATTGGCTCCAAATCCTGGTTTCAAAGAAACGATTCAGATTACATTTATAACCAAGGTAAATATGTCACAATATATGGCGGTCCCGGTGATGAGGTAATAACTTTGACTTCTGCCGCCTCGGACAATTTGATTCTGTATAATTCGGGTGACGGCAATGACATTATCTACGGTTTCAACTCAACTTCGACGTTAAAAATTGGCAACGGTAACGGCACTTACTCCAGACAGATTATCGGCGATGATATTGTAGTTGCAGTTAACAATGAAAAAGTAACATTGAGCGGCGCGGCAGATTTGTCCTACGTCAACATTGTCGGCAACCACATCATAAATAACAACACGTCTGATCTGGTAATCGACGGCGTAGAAGGTAACGATTCGATTAGCAATACGGGACAAGAAGTCACAGTTCAAGCCTTTGGCGGCAACGACTCTATCCACAATTACGCCACTGCGACCGATACCTCGATTAATGGCGGAGCTGGGGTTGACACTATAGAAAATGATGCGCAATACGTCACACTAAACGGCGACACCGGCAATGATAATATTTTCAATGCGGGCAATGCCGTTTCAATCAACGGTGGCGCGGGCAATGACTTTGTTCATAATTATGCCACTGCGACTGATACTTCAATCTATGGCGGAAACGGTGCTGACACTATAGAAAATGATGCGCAAAACGTCTCAATCAATGGCGACACCGGCAATGATAATATTTTCAATGCGGGCAATGCCGTTTCAATCAACGGTGGCGCGGGCAATGACTTTGTTCATAATTATGCCACTGCGACTGATAC
>CAMYWI010000087.1 GCA_947302675.1 uncultured Selenomonadales bacterium
CCTCGTTGAAGGCGGCGGCTCCGTTGAGCGTCGAGTTGTCGAGGCTCTGCATAAAAGTCTTAATGACTTCTTGCTGTGTTGCCATGATAATTCCTCCGTTTAAAAATATATTAGCGTTGGCTTTCTTTAAGCTTGGCGATTTCGTTCATAATTTCCTGCGCGAAGTTGGCGAGAGCCTCCTTGTCTTTTGTTGAGCCAGAAAATTTTAGAGGCTTGCCGTAAACGACGGCGAGGCGCGGCAAGAATTTTTCCTTAGAAAAGATTTTCTCGGTGTCAATGATTGCGGCGGGGATAATGGGGGCTTTGGTCATAGCGGCGATTAAACTGACGCCGGGTTCCGCCTTGCCGAGCTTGCCGGTCTTCGAGCGCGTACCTTCTGGGAAAATTCCTAAGCACTTGCCGTCCTTGAGAATTTTGACGGCGGTTTTAATGGCGGTCTTATCGGCGGTTCCGCGCTTGACGGGGAAGACGTGCAAGCCTCTGCAAATCGCCGCCATAATCGAATTTTTGAAAAGCTCCTCCTTTCCCATGTAGTTAACTTCGCGGGCAATGAACGTGCCGAGAAAGGGCGGATCCCAGTTGCTGACGTGATTCGCCGCCAAGATAAACGCGCCGCTCGCGGGAATATTCTCCGCGCCGACGACCTTTGTCCTAAAAATTATTCCGAACCAAAGGCGGCAGAGGGCTTTGAAAATTTTGTAGAACATTACGCGGCAAGCTCCAAAATTTTTTCGACGACCTGTTCAATCGACAAGTTGGTTGTGTCGAGAAGGATAGCGTCTTCGGCTTGCGCGAGCGGAGCGATTTCGCGTTCGGTATCTTGTTTGTCGCGCAGGGTAATTTCTTTTTTTATCTGTTCAAAGTCCGCCGCGAGATTTTTTTCCTTAAGCTCCTCGAAACGTCTGCGAGCGCGTTCCTCGACGCTTGCCGTTAAGAAAATTTTCAAGTCGGCGTTAGGAAGGACTTGCGTCCCGATGTCGCGCCCGTCCATAATGACCGAACCTTGACGCGCCATTTCGCGTTGAAGTTCGGTCAACTTTTTTCTGACGAAACCGAACTTTGCAACGTCGGAAGCTCCTTTGCTGACTTCGGGCGTGCGAATTTCTTTGGTGACCTCGCGCCCGTCAAGGAAAACTCGCGCCGCCTCGTCCAACTTAATATCAATGTCGCTAATCAAATCTTCGACCGGCTTGCCGCTGAGCAAAGCCTTCAGCGCAACGGCTCTATACATTGCGCCGGTATCGATGTAGGTGTAGCCGAGACGCGCCGCGCAGATTTTTGAAACGGTGCTTTTGCCCGCGCCGGCGGGTCCGTCAATCGCGATAATTTTTTTCATGGGCGATTCTCCTTTGCTTTTTGGATATTTATATCAGAGGCGCAAGCTTTTTGCAACAGGCGGGCTTTTCATGATATAATCGCCAAAACTTTTTGGAGAGATAGTTTCATGAATAAGATTGATTCGGCGCATAAGGTCGCTTTAATCTGCGCGGCGTGTGTGATTATTAATGTTACCGGCTCATTCGTTGCGCAGAACTTTAATCTGCCGATTTACCTTGACACCTACGGCACAATTTTTGTCGCGGCACTGGGCGGCTACGTGCCGGGTATTGCCGTCGGGTTCTTCACAAATTTAATCGGTTCGCTGTTCACAATGTCGGAAATGTATTTCGGGATTGTGAGTATATTGGTCGCGATACTGACGACTTTTTTTTGCAAGCGCGGCTACTACGAAAAATTTTCCAAAGTCTTGATGACGATACCGCTGACGGTTTTGCTGACGAGTTGTCTCGGCGCAAGCATAGAGGAATTGGTTTACCTTGCCGAGCCGTTTGATTCGTTCGAGAAATTTTGGAGCAAGTTTCAAGACAATTTCTTGATTGAACTGCCTGACAAAGGCTTGGCGATTATGATTACCTTCTTTTTGATTAAAGCCTTCCCCGACAGCTTAAAGGAAAAATTTTTGTTGCTGGGGAAAATGCAAGCCCCGCTGTCGGAAGAAATGCGCGACGAACTCAACAACAAGGATATAATTGTCAAGTCGCTCAAGAATAAATTTATCAGCTCGCTAAGGACGAAGATGATTTTTAATTTGATAGCGGTCACGTTGCTCGCGGCGATTTCGATTTCAACAATCAGCTACATGATGTACAAAGACTCGATAATAAGCGACCGCAAGCGAATTGCCGACGGGATAATTTCAATGGCAGTGAACGAGATAGATCCAAAGCGCGTCGATGAATTTTTGGAGTTGGGCTACGCGGCGGAGGGCTATCGTGACGTTGAGCGGAAACTTTATAAGATTCGCGCGAGCAATTCCGACATAAAATTTCTCTACGTCTACAAGATAATGGAGGACGGCTGCCACACTGTTTTTGACTTGGACACGCCAAATATGCCCGGCTCAACGCCCGGCGAACTTGTGGAGTTTGACGAGTCCTTTAAACCTTATCTGCCCGATTTGCTCGCCGGCAGACCCATTCCCCCGATAATTTCCAATGACAAATTCGGCTACCTGCTGACGATTTACAAGCCCGTTTATAACAGCGTGGGCAAGTGCGTTTGCTATGCCGGCGTGGATTTTTCAATGGACATGATTACGGATTACGGCAGAATGTTTATCGCAAAAGTCGTCGCGCTGTTTTCGGGGTTGCTGATTTTTATCTTCGTGTTGGGGCTGATGTTCATTGAGAATAATATAATCCTGCCAGTCAACACGATGGCTTACTGCGCGAAAAACTTTGCTTACGACAGCGAGGAGGCTCGCGCCCAAAACATTGAACGCATAAAAAGCTTGGAGATAAAAACCAACGACGAGATAGAAAATTTGTACGCGGCTTTTCTCAAGACGACTTCGGACAGCATGAATTACTTTGAAAATTTGAAACGCTCCAAGATTCAACTTGCGGTCATGAACGAACTCGCGCACACAGATTCTTTGACGGGCATAAAAAATAAGACGGCTTACACTGAAACTACGACTCGCCTCGACGCGGAGATTGCGGCGGGCGTCGCGGCGTTTGCAATAATCATGATTGACGTGAACTATCTCAAGAAGGTCAACGACACCTACGGGCACGAGCGCGGCAACGAGTATTTGATTAACGCCTGTATGCTGGCCTGTTCGGTTTTCGGCGAAGGAAATGTTTATCGTGTCGGCGGTGATGAATTCGTCGTGATTCTTGACGGAGAAAATCTTTTCCATTGCGAGGAAATGGTTAGTCGCCTGCGCGGCATGATTGAGAAATTCCGCGCAGATAAATCACTTCAAGCTTGGGAAAAAGTTTCGGCGGCGGTCGGCGTCGCGCACTACAGAGCGGGCGTCGACAAGACAGCGGACGAAGTTTTCAAGCGGGCGGATTCGGACATGTATCAAAACAAATTGGCTATGAAGGCTCAACGCACCGATTAAAGCGCAAAATTTCTTTGTGCTTTTTAAATTTACCTGCTATAATCTGCAAGGCATAACATAAATACAAAGTTTTGAGGAGGAAGTTTTTCTAATGGAGAGTTCTGCGTTGTCAATTCTGCCGCCGATTATCACGATAATCCTCGCGCTGATTACGAAGGAAGTTTACACGTCGCTGATAATCGGAATTTTTGTGGGCACAATGCTGTTCACGGGCGGCAACTTTCTGGAGTCAATCGTGACGTTCTTCGACATCATGAGCGACAAGGTCGGCGGCAACGTCAACATTTTGGTTTTCCTGGTCATCTTGGGAATATTGGTCGCGATAATCAGCAAGTCGGGCGCAACTCGTGCTTACGGCGAATGGGCGCGTTCGGTTATTTCGGGCAAACGCTCCGCGCTGGGCTTGACGGCTTTCTTGGGCATGTTGATTTTTATCGACGACTACTTCAACTGCTTGACGGTCGGCACGATTATGCGCCCCGTCACCGATAAGTTTAAAATCTGTCGTGCAAAGCTCGCTTATGTTATCGACGCGACGGCGGCTCCCATTTGCATTATCGCGCCGGTGTCGAGTTGGGCGGCGGCAGTCGGCTCGTCGCTCCCCGAAGGTTCGCTCGTCGACGGCTTTGTCCTCTTCCTGCAGACGATTCCTTTCAACCTCTACGCAATTTTGACAATGATCTTTATGGTCTTTATAATCGTGACGGGCAGAGACTTCGCGACAATGGGCGCGGAGGTTCGCAAAAACAATGCGCACTTTGAAATTCCCGACGAATACAAAGACGCCGCAGAGGATAAAATTGTTGGCGGCAACGGCAAGATTATCGACTTGATTCTTCCGCTGTTCGTTCTGATCTCCGTCTGTATTTACGGTATGCTTTACACGGGCGGCATTAACGAGGGCAAATCGATTGCCGACGCCTTCGCCGACTGCGACGCCTCAAAAGCTCTGGCTCTCGGTTCGTTTATCGCGCTGATTTTTATCTCGATTCTCTATCTGCCGCGCAAAGTTGTTAGTTTTGCTGAATACTGCGAATGCTACTCGACGGGCTTTAAAGCAATGGTTCCCGCGATTTTTATCCTGTGCTTGGCGTGGACGCTCAGCGGCATTTGCTCTGACAGCTATTTGAATCTCGGCGGCTACGTCGGCGGGATTGTTCAAGAGAATGCGTCGCTGGCAATGTTCCTGCCTGTTATCTTCTTCCTCGTCTCGATTGGGCTTGCGTTCGCGACGGGTACAAGCTGGGGCACTTTCGGCATTTTGATTCCGATTGCGTTATCTGTCTTGGTCAACTTGCCGGCTCAAGACGCGGCTAACTTGTTGGTAATTTGTATCGCGGCGATCTTGGCGGGTTCGGTCGGCGGCGACCATGCCTCGCCCATTTCCGATACTACGATTTTAGCTTCGGCGGGCGCACAATGTCATCATATAGATCATGTCTCGACGCAAGTCCCCTACGTCTTGACGGTTTCAAGTTGCTGTGTCGTCGGCTACTTGGTCGGCGGCATCATGCAGAGCGGTTGGCTTGGTTTGGGCGCGGCGTTGGCTTGCCTTGCCGTCGTCAGGATTGTTATTCGTGCGAAGGTTCCCGCCATTGACGTTTAAAAAATTTAAACAAACTTTCTTTGATTGTGGAACAAACTTTTCTTTGCTTGTCCAAAGAAAAGTTTGACAAAAGAAAACCTCATGCAACACCGTTGCATTCGCCCTCGCGGGGGCGTGCCGCTTTGAACATCCTGTTCAAAACGCGGCTCAAGGGCGTCATCCATGACGCCCCCCAACTATTCGACTACCCATTGACGTTTAAAACTTTTGCGGAGGTGATTTAATGGAGCACAGAAAAATTGTTGACGATTTATTTAACGCCTTCACGCTGATTGGGCGCGGCAATTATGTTGCGATTTTCGACGCCAAAGAAAATTTGACGCGGTTCAGTCCCGCCGTTGTCGAGCTTTTAGATTTGGCGGGCGAATACGTTCCCGACGGCGACACGGTTTGGAGCGACCGTATTCACCCCGAAGACAAAAAACTCTACGCGCAGACGATGAAAAATTTGCTCAACGGCGAAGTCAAGAGCTACGATTTGAATTATCGTATGCGGCTCAAGGACGGCTCCTATGCGAACATGCGCAACATTGGTTCGACGATTTTTGACGCCGACGGCAAGCCCGACATTATCGGCGGCATTATCATTAACGAGGGCTTGATTGAGACGACTGACCTCGTGACGATGTTGCCGAATCAGTACGGCTTTTTCCGCGACCTCGCCGCCGTCATTGAGCTAAAGAAAAGTTGCGTGGCGGTGTTGTGCGGGATAAATCGCATGAACAACATTAACGAGGAGCACGGTTACACTTTTGGCAATTCGGTTTTGCAACAGGCGGGCTGGCTCCTTCAAGAGGCGGTCGGGCAGGAAGGCACGGTTTATCGTATGGAGGGCGCGAAGTTCGCCTTTATCAGCGAAAGTCTTTCGCCCGAAGAAGTAGCGATTAAGTACGAGAAACTTCGCCGCGCCGCGCAGGCGGGTTTGCCCGTCGAAAATGTTCGCCAGGTCTTGTCGATTAACGGTGGCATGATTTACTTTGAAGGCGACACCGTTGACGAGCACACGATTTATTCCGCGCTGAACTTTGTTTATCACGAGTCGAAATATTATCACAACGGCAAGCTTGTCAACTACAACGGCGCGATTGGCAAGAATACGCATGAGTCGTTGGAGTTGCTCGCGGAAGTGCGCGACGCCATTTTGCTTGATTGCGAGAACTTTTCTCTGCGCTATCAGCCGATTTTCGATTCCAAGACAGAGCGGCTGACTGCGATTGAGGCGTTGCTTTGTTGGCACAGCGAACGCTTTGGCGACGTGCCGCCGTCGGCTTATGTGCCGGTGATTGAGCGCGATTATTTATTCGAGGAGCTGGGCTATTGGATTT
>CAMYWI010000088.1 GCA_947302675.1 uncultured Selenomonadales bacterium
TTGCGGCGAAGTGCGCGGGCAAAAAAATTGACATCACGCCTTACGAGCGCAACGGCAAGCTTTTATATGACGGATTGATTGCGGCGGGTTTCGAGTGCGTCAAGCCGCAAGGAGCTTTTTACTTGTTCCCAAAAGCATTGGAGGCGGATGACTACGCCTTTTGCGAGCGGGCGCGAAGATACGATTTGCTCTTAGTTCCTGGCGCGGACTTCGGAGCACCGGGATATTTTCGCGCGGCTTACTGCATAAAAACGGAGACGATTGAACGCTCCCTGCCGCTGTTCAAAATGTTAGCTGAGGAATATTTCTCATGAAAAAATTTCTGAGCCTCGCGCTGATAATTTTGACGTTCGCGCTGAGCGGTTGCGGCTCCGATAAAAAGGACGACGGCACTTTAAAAATCGTCACGTCGTTTTATCCGATGTATCTCGACACGCTGAACATAACGCGCGGAGTTGCGGGCGTCGAAGTCGTGAACTTGACGCCGCCACAGACCGGTTGCCTGCACGATTACCAACTGACGCCCGAAGACATGAAGACTTTGGAGACGGCGGACATTTTCGTCGTGAACGGCTTGGGCATGGAAAGTTTCTTGGACAAGGTCACGGAGGCGCGTCCCGATTTGAAAATTATTAACGCCTCTGATACGCCCGACATTGTCCCGATAATGGAAGACGGCGTCCCGAATCCGCACGTGTGGTTGAGCATAACCTATTCGATTGCGCAGGTGAAAAATATTTTGGCGCAACTTTGCGAGCTTGACCCCGAACGCGCCGACAATTACAAGCGGCACGCGCTAGATTATATCGACGAGCTGACGACGTTGCGCGACGAAATGCAAATCTCTCTGACATTTCTGCCGAACAAAGACTTCGTGACGTTCCATGAGGCGTTCCCATATTTGGCGGCGGAGTTCAATTTAAACGTCGCGGCAGTTATCGAGCGCGAGCCGGGCACTGAGCCAACACCTCAAGAACTCGCCGAGACGATTGATAAAATAAACGCGCTCCCCGTCAAAGTGATTTTCGTCGAGCCGCAGTATTCGTCGAAGGCGGCGGAGACAATCGCCAACGAAACGGGCGCACAAATTTTCACACTCGACCCGATTGTCACCGGCGAGGCGAAACCAGAAAATTTACTAGACTACGTTAATCGAATGCTCACAAATTTGATGACGCTCGCTAAGGCACTTCAATGAAAAAAATCCTCGCTCAATCAAGCGGGGATTTTTCATTGCTAAAAAATTTTTACTTGAAAAGTCGTCTGCAGATAAGCTCGCCGATTATTATGCCGACGATTGACCCAACCAAACCGAGCCAGCCCGCATACCAAATACACCAAGCTGTTATCGGGATTAAAATTATCGACTTGATCATAATGTTGAGTTGAAGTTTCGTGCGCCGTTTCAAAAATCTGATTATGCGCGGCTTGTACTCCTTCCAATCGTAAACAAGTATGCCGAGACACCAGCCGATTAACGCCGCGCTTAAGCCGAGCCAGCCGTCACGATAAAAACATATCGCGCCGAATATCACGAGCAACAAAATCATGAACCGCGTCCTACCGAGTCGTCGTAAAAAATTTCTCATGAAAAATTGCCTCCTTGCCGAATAAGAAAGCGCAGGGAAAATTTTCTCCGCGCTTAATTTCTTGCCGATTGTAAATTATTTCTTCTGACGTTCGCAAACTTGATTGCCGACAGTGCAACTGGTCTTGCAAGCCGATTGACACGAGGCTTGGCACTCGCCGCAACCGCCCTTCTTGAGCGTGGCTTGAAGCGTGGGCTTGTTGATTGTCTTAATGTGTTTCATTTTATCAGCTCCCTAAATTTATCTCGTGCGGTCAACTATGAAGTCGGCGACTTGCTCAAGGGCGAGCGCGACCGGAGTTTTCAGCGTGAGCGGCAAATTTACTCGCGCCGATTCGATATGCGCCTCCGCTCGCGTCCTGCAATAGTCAACCGCGTCCGTAGCTTGAATAATTTTTATCGCGGCGTCAACGTCCTTTCCATTCGTGACGATTTGTTTTAGCCGCGCAGATTCGTCACTGACCTCAAGGGCGCGAATCACGGGCAAAGTTATCACGCCGCTTTTCAAGTCGCCGCCGTGCGGCTTGCCCGTAACTTTCTCGTCGCCGAAAAAATCTAGAAGGTCGTCGATAATCTGGAAGGCAAGCCCTAAGTTCGTGCCGTAAGCGGTGAGGTTTTCGACTTCGCGACTTTCCATCTCCGCGACAATCGCGCCGAGCCGACAACAGCTTGACAGGAAAATTGCCGTCTTGAGATTTATGCGCGTGTAGTATTCGGCGAGCGTCGGCACTTCGTAAAGCGAGCGGTCCTGCATAATTTCACCAACGCAGAGATTTTTGACGAGCTTAGATAAAATCGTCGAGACTTCCGCGCCGTAATCATTCTCCGCGACGAGTTGAAAAGCTTTGGCGAAAAGATAGTCACCGATAAGAACCGCGATTTGTGCGCCGTATTTGGAGTTGGCAGTTTCGACGCCGCGACGTTTTTTTGACGTGTCGATAATGTCGTCGTGGACGAGGCTCGCCGTGTGAATCAGTTCGAGTGTCACAGCCAGCGGCATTGTCTTTTCGGGCGGCAAGTCTTTTACGGAGTTTGCGCACAGGAGGAAAAGCATAGGGCGCAATCTTTTGCCACCTTTGAACAGCGGCTCGCAAGCCTCGTAGATAAATGGGTCTTCGCCTATCGACTGCCTGATTTGCTCCTCCAATGTTCGCAAATTTTCTGCCGCGAATCCGTTCAATGCCGCTACGAAATTCAAAAATCTCACCCGCCAAAAATTTTTTATGATTTTATCACAGCGCGGTTGCCTTGTCAAAAATCGCCGCAACATGCAACAAAAAACCCGCCGTAAAATTTCTGCGACGGGTTAAATTTTTACTTCTTCTGTTCGGCAAGGAATTGCGCCAGAGTTTTTCCGCCGACGCCCCAATTATCCAAGTCGTTCTCTTTGACAAGGACGTAGAAAAATTTTTCGTCCACGCCTAAAATTTCGCTGGCAGTTTTCGTCAAACCTGCGATAAGCTTTTCCTTCTGCTCCTTCGTCGGGTGAACCGCATCGATTGAAATTATCGGCATAAAAATTCCTCCTCAACTCAAAAGTTTAACAACCGCCGCGCCAACGCTCGCCGCTGACGCAGGATTTTGCCCCGTGACAAGCCGCCCGTCAACTTCAACGTGATTGCTCCAATTCGCCGCCGCGTGATGTTTCGCGCCGTGCTCAATGAGTTTGCTCTCCAACAGGAAAGGCACAATGTCAGTTGCTTGAACAGCCTCTTCCTCGCCGTTGGTGAAGGCAGTCAGATTTTTCCCGTCGACGAGAAACTTTCCGTCGCTTAGCTTGACGTTGACCAGAGCCGCCGGACCGTGACAAACCGCCGAGACAACTCCGCCGCGCTCATAAATCTCGCGGGTGACTTTATCAATCGCCGCGCTGTCGGGGAAATCCCACATGACGCCGTGCCCGCCCGCAAAAAATATCGCGTCGAAGTCGGCGGCGTTCGCGTCGTCAAGTTTAATCGTGTTCGCGAGTTTGCTTTGAAAATTTGCGTCATCCAAAAATTTTTTGTTAATAGGGTCGTTGAAGTCGAGGCTGTCTTTGTCAATCGGAGGCTTGCCGCCTTTAATCGACGCCAGAGAATATTCAAAGCCCGCCGCGCAGAACTTTTCAAGCGGATGAGTCAGCTCGCTGAGCCAAAAGCCAGTCGGAATGCCCGTCGCGCCCTTAACGTTGTTGCTCGTCACCACGCACAAAATTTTTTTCATGCCCAAGCCTCCTTAAAATTTTTCCGACAAGGTGATTTTCGTCGGCGCGTAATCGATTTTATTTTCTTTGCTAATCAGCGGCGTAACTTGTTGGCGAAAAGTTTTGTACACTTTCGACGCGAAGTATTGACGGCTTGTCGTCGCGTCTTTGAAAATAATCATCGTGTGCAAAAAGTTCGGGCGGTCTTGCTCGGCAGTGACGAACGCGCCAACAACTCCCGCATCGTCACGGACTGCGCGAACTGCCTCCGCCGCAATCAACTCTTGGAATGCCGCGAGGTTGGCAGGAGAAATTTCAAAGTCGCAAGTCTGGACGATTGTGCCGACGCCGCTCGACTTTTGCTCAAGAGCAATCGCGTTGACGGGCAAAATCTTCAAGCCGGCAAGAATCGGAAGACGTTCCGCGCGATATTTTTGGAACGCCGGGCTTGTTGAGTGAATGCGATAAGCCTCGTCGCTCGCGTACATCTCAAGCAGTCGGAGCAGGTTAGGATTGTTTTTCTCAATCGCGCCGTAAAGTGCATAGGTGCCGTCTTCTTTGGCGACTGTCGGTGCTAACTTCTCGCCCATTTCCAACATGCTTTCCATATTGCCCGCCGTCGACTCGACGACCGCCCATTGTACGCGCGGCATATTCCCATCGAATGTCTTAATCGACTTCGCGCTCGCCGTCGTCGTCAGCATAAAGATCACTCCCAAAATCGCTAAAAATTTTTTCATAAACATTACTCCCTTTGCGTTGACAGAAAATTTTTCTGACAATAAAATTTTTTCAGAGGTGGTTGGCATGAGTAAGATTAAAGTTGTCGCTACCGGTTTCAGAGGAATGTTGATTCTTGAAGAGCTTTTGAAAATGAATCTGCACGACTTTGACTCCGCAGTAATTTCTACATACCAAACAGATTTTAAACATTCATCTGCCAAAATTAAAATAGAAACGGGCAAAGGTGAAGTCTTTGGACTTGACGGCGGAAGTCCTGAGCGTTCGAGGCGACTTGCTGAGAAATGGCGTGAAGAAATTCTTGCGGCACTCGAAGGCGCGGAGTTGGTTTTGGGTATCGCCGACTTGGAAGATGATGACGGCGAGGGTATCCCGCCTGTAATTGCCGACGTTGCCAAAAAAATTGGTGCGCCGATAATTTTCGTGGCGTTCACGCCCTTTAAGATGTCGCCTTATCGTGAAGAGTGTGCTCGCGAATGTTTATTTAAACTTGAAGAACGCGCAGTTTCGGTAATGCAACTCGACGAAATTTATTTAGTGAAACTCGTCCCGCCAAAAACCAAATTTTACGAGGGTTATATGATGATGATGAAATTTGCCGCGCAGGACGTGAAAAATATTTTGGATTGTTACGTCAGCAGAAGTTTCGCGTTGTCGACGTAAATTTTCTCCGTCAAGCCGCGCCGCGAAAGTTCCTCGTCAAAGATTTTTTTCTTGCGCAAAATGACCTGCGCGGGCACGTAGGGATAATCGGTGCCGAAAATAATTTTGTCGAGGCTCGCGATTTTTATCAGCATGTCGAATTGTTCGGGCATTGGGTCGCCCGCCGTGTCGAAGAAAAGTTTTGATAAGCTCGCCGAGAAATTCACAGGCTCCATTAAATTCATTGCCGCGAGCATTTGGAACATCGCGCCCGCCCGCTGTTTCATGTACGGCAGGAATGACCCGCAATGCGGCACGACTATTTTTAAGTTCGGGAATTTTTCAAGCGTGCCGTTCGCCAACATGTTCAAGACGGCTCGCGTCGTGTCGGCGGGATATTCAAAGAGTGCCATAACTTTTCCCGTCACGACATTTTCTCGCGGCAACGTTCGCGCGGGGCTTGGATGAATTATCACGAGCGCATTTCTTTTGTTGAGCGCGGAAAAAATTTCGTCAAGTCGCGCGTCGCCGAGATAAACGCCGTCGGAATTGCTCGCGACCTTCACGCCCAACGCGCCGAGTTTTTCTGTCGCATAAAAAAATTCTTCAATCGAACTGTCGACGTTGGGAAGGGGCAACGTCGCCGCGAATCCAAACTTTTGCGGGAAACGTCGACAAAGCTCCGCGAACTCCTCGTTGATTGCTCGTGCCGCTGAACTGTCCGATATGTGCGGTGTCGCCATTGACAGGATTGTAAAATCTATGCCCGCGTCGCTCATGAACTGCAAATGCTCTTCCGTCGACCACTGCGGCAACGGAAAACCTTCTTCCGCCTGCGCGTCTATCTTTAAAATTCTCAGCGCGTCGACGTAACTCGGTAGTATCGCGTGCGCGTGAAAGTCGATTGTTCGCGCCGAAATTTTTTCTGCCTCCGCCGTCATTGCCCAGCCTCCCATCGCCAACGCCAAACTTAATTTCAAAAATTCTCGCCGGTTCATTTTACGAGTTCATAGCCCGCCTCATCGATAACTTTTGCGAAGTCGTCAAGCGAAATTTCCTTAGTCGCCGTGACCGTCGCCGAATTATTTTCCAAGCTGACCTCGACCGCCGTCACGCCGTCCATTTTCGCAAGCGCGTCGTGAACGTGCTTTTGGCAATGCTTGCACATCATGCC
>CAMYWI010000089.1 GCA_947302675.1 uncultured Selenomonadales bacterium
CAGTAATCGCCCGGCATTTTCTCAATGAGCGACCGCTTGCCGTGAACAACTTCGTCATGACTTAGCGGCAGGATAAAATTTTCGGCAAAGGCGTACATGAACGAGAAAGTAACTTTGTCGTGATTCCACTTGCGATAAATCGGGTCAAGGCTCACATAGTCCAGCATGTCATTCATCCAGCCCATGTTCCACTTGTAGTTAAAACCCATGCCGCCCATGTAAACGGGCTTGGAGATAAGCGGCCACGACGTAGATTCTTCCGCCATCATCAACGCTTGAGGGTTGTACTTGAAGACAGTCTCGTTAAGCTTTTTAAGGAAGTCGACCGCCTCAAGGTTGCCGGTGTCGCCGTAGCGATTTGGAGTCCACTCGCCCTCCTCGCGCCCAAAGTTAAGATACAACATATTTGCCACGCCGTCAATCCTTAATCCGTCAATGTGAAACTCTTCAAACCAGAAAAGCGCGTTGGAGATTAGAAAGCTTTGCACTTCCGTACGCCCGTAGTCGAAATTGACTGTGCCCCAGCCGCGATTTTCCGACAGCTGCGGATTATCCGACTCGTAGAGATTCACGCCGTCAAACTCGCGCAAGCCGTGCGTGTCCTTGCAGAAATGACCAGGCACCCAATCCATGATGACGCCGATATTGTTCTTGTGCGCCGTCTCGACGAGATAGCGGAAATCGTTCGGCTCGCCGTAGCGGCTCGTCACCGCGTAATAGCCCGTCGTCTGATAGCCCCAAGAATTGTCCAGCGGGTGTTCGGTCAGCGGCATGAACTCAATATGCGTGTAATGCATTTTCAAAACGTATTCAATCAAGCGGTCGGCAAGTTCGCGATAAGTCAGATAATCTTTGCCGTTGCGCTGCCACGAGCCAGCGTGAACTTCATAAATCAACATCGGGTGCGAATAGGACGACTGCCGATTTTTTAATTCCTGCCAAGCGTCGTCTTGCCAATCGTAATCTTCAAGATTGTAGAGGCGTGACGCGGTATTTGGACGTTTCTCCGCATAAAATGCGTAGGGATCGCTCTTCAGGATATGAGCCTTGCCGTGCGGCGGAAGGATAGCGTATTTGTAGTTGTCGCCCTGCTTAAGCCCTTCGATAAAAATTTCCCACGTCTCGCCGTCATCAAGGCGAATCATGCGATTGACGCGCGTATCCCAGTTGTTGAAGTCGCCGACGACGCTGACCGATTTTGCATGAGGAGCCCACAGCGCAAAGCGAACGCCCTTTTTGCCGTCGCGCTCAATAAAATGTGCGCCGAGCATTTCGTAGGCGTGATAATTTGTGCCTTGATGGAACAGGTAAAGGTCGTACTCGCTAAGATTTGATGTCTTCATGAATCAGCCTCCCAACTCCCCATGCCAATTTTGAGGACTGCGGATAAAAGATAGTTGCGGGTAGTCGAAACGTTAGGGGGCGTCATGGATGACGCCCTTGAGCCGCGTTTGAAACAGGATGTTTCAAGCGGCACGCCCCCGCGAGGGGTCCTTTCTTTGCATACTTTCTTTGGACAAGCAAAGAAAGTAAGTTCATAAAAACAAAATGAATTGATTTGCCAACTCGAAGAGTGCGCTCAACTTCTTCCAAAATTCAAAGCTTTTTTAGGACAAGCGTCAATGCAATCGCCGCAATTCGTGCACAAAACTTTGTCGGCGAAATCATTCTTGAGCGGCGAAGTCCCCATTGAACAAACTTTTTCGCAACGCCCGCAGTTAATGCACTTGTCCTTGTCGACTTTAACAGTTAAAAATTTTTTAAATCCGAGCAAACCGTAAATCGTGCCGAGCGGACAAAGCGTCCTACACCAAATCTTTTGCCCCCAGATAAACGCCGCGCCGATTACTAAGATAAGCAAAATAATTTCAATGCCGACGCCGAAAATCATCATGCGCATGAGCGCGAAGACTGGCGACGCCGTGTTAAAAATCGGCACGGCTAAAATCGCCGACAACACAAGCACAATTCCCAGCGCGACCAGCGGCAACGTCCGCGTCTCTAAAATTTTCTTGCGTTTGACGGGCAACAACTCCAACAAAAAATTCAGCGGGCAAATATAACTGCAGAAGACGCGCCCGAAAATTATCGCGACGAGTGCAAGCGGCAACGCCGAAATTATTAGCGGCGTCCAAACTGCGCGGCTCGCCAAAGTTATTTCAAGCGTCGTGAGCGGGTCGGTCAAGTCAATTCCAACGAGTTCAGCCGAAATGTACGTTCCATACCAAATCAATCCCTCAAACCAAATCGGCAGGAGCAAAATTATCAGCGCGATTGTTTGAACGAGCCGCCGAAAAATTTTTATTTTCATGTCGCGTCAACCTCTCGGCTCAATGTGAATCGCCTTTTGCGGACTTGCAATGCAAACGTGCTCGCACATGCCACAACCCGTGCAATACTCCGCGTTCACCGTCGGATATTTATTCTTCTCAAGCCAAATCGCCTTGTTGTATTGCGGGCAAGCGGTGTGACAAACTCGGCAGTCGTGCTCCTGCCGCGCCAGGCAAAGACTCGTATCAATCTGCGCGGTGCCCATGCGGACTTCAGATTTTTTTATGTGGCGAAGTGCTCCCGTCGTGCAAACGCGCGTACACCTCATGCAGAGCTTGCAAGCCGCCTCAATCGGAACGATATACGGCGTGCCAATAGCCAGACCTTTTTCGCCGTGAGCAATCTTTATACAGCCGACGGGACAAACTTCAGCGCACTTGCCGCAACGGGCGCACGTCGCCAAAAATTCTTCTTCGGGCAAAGCTCCGGGCGGGCGCAAAAGTTTTTCAGCCTCGCCCTTCCCCGCGCCGAATAAAAATCCCAACAAGCCGCCGCCCAAAATCATTTTTAAAAATGTCCTCCTCTCCATCGTCCTACCTCCATAATGTGACTTTCAGCACAACTTCAATCGTATAATCAGATAAAAAATTTTTTTGTCAAGTGCTTGTGCAACATGCGGCGAAAATTTTTTTGAAGTTCGAGTTCTCGACTGTGATATAATTTACAAAAACGAGGTGATTCAAATGATTGGCATTGACGACGCGGAATTTATTCGCGGCGAAGTCCCCATGACCAAGCAGGAGATTAGGATTTTGACGCTGGCGAAAGCGCGGCTTGAATCTGATTCTTTTGTCGTCGACGTGGGCGCGGGTACCGGTTCAATTTCGATTGAGGCGGCTTTAATCGCTCACAAAGGGAAAGTTTTTGCGATAGAAAAAAATCCCGTTGCCATTGAACTTTTAAAGCGCAACGTCGAGAAAATTTCTGTCAGCAACGTCGAGATAACCTGCGCGACGGCTCCTGACGGCTTGGAAAATCTTCCCGTCCTCGACGCGATAATTATCGGCGGCTCTGGCGGGCAGCTCGAAAAAATTCTTGACATTCTCTATACAAAAATTAAAATCGGCGGGAGAATTGTCATCAACGCGATAACGATTCAAACGGCGGCGGCGGCTCTTGCATATTTCCGAGCCAAAGATTTAAAATACGACGCTTTCCAAGTTCAAATCACCCGCCTGAAAAAAATCAGAGCGCACGATATGAATCAAGTTTTGAATCCCGTTTGGATTATCGCGGCGGAAAAAAGTTAGGGAGGAAAAATCATGTACTATTACTCGACTGTTGGCGAAATTGTCATGACGCACAGCGCACTTGAGACTGACGAATATTCGATGCCCTGTGTGCGCGTCCACTTCGAGCGACCGAACAATCAAAACGGCTTTGACTTCGCCGACGGCAGAATCCCGCACTTCAATTTTCAAAAGGCGTTCGGCTTTTCGGAGGACGAACTTTTTAAGTTGCGCGAGTACATGCGGAACAATGCAATTTTGATTTGGGAATTCGCGCAAAAGGGCGGTGGCTTAAATGCCTAAAGTCTTACAAGATTTTCTGGGCTACGCAATTTATTTTTGGGCTAATGAGCAAGGCGAGCCGCCTCACGTTCACGTTTCAAAAGGCAAGCAAACTGCGGGCGCGACAAAGTTTTGGATAAGGCGCGACGGCGTGGAATTGGCTCACAATAACGGGCAAATTCCCGCTAAGGACTTGCGTAAAATCGAAACATACCTTTTGATGAATCAAGACTCAATACTCGCCGCATGGTTCAGATTCTTTAATATGTAAAAATTATTGGAGGTAAAAAAATTTTGGTAAAGGTAAGTGTAATCGGCGCGACGGGCTACGCGGGCGCAGAGTTGCTCTCGATTTTGAATCGTCACCCGCAAGCTCAACTCGCGCACATAACTTCAGAAAGTCACACCGGCAAAAAAATTTCCGAACTGTATCCGCACCTGCGCGGCATTTGCGAGTTGACGTTGGAAAGTTTGGCGGACATTGAGGCAATCGGCAAGGACAGCGATTTTATTTTTATCGCGCTGCCGCACGGTCACGCAATGGACGTCGGGCTTAAGCTTGAAAAACTTCCCGTGCGAATAATCGACTTGGGCGCGGATTATCGATTCAGCGACGTTTCGATTTACGAGAAGTGGTACAACGTTCCGCACACGCACAAGGACGCCCACAGGGTTTACGGGCTTGCGGAGATTTATCGCAATCAAATTCGCGACGCAAAAATTATTGGCAACGCGGGTTGTTTCACAACGGCATCAATCCTCGCGCTCGCGCCGCTCGTCAAGCATCATCTTATCGACGCGAACTCAATCATCGTCGACGCGGCAAGCGGAGTTTCGGGCGCGGGCAGAGGCTTAAAGCTCGGCAATCACTTCCCCGAACTTTACGACAACTTCAAGGCCTACAACGTCGCTCATCATCGTCACACGCCCGAAATTGAACAGGCTCTTAAAGATTTGAGCGGCGAAGAAACTATTATCAACTTCACGCCGCACCTCGTGCCAATGTCGCGCGGAATTTTGGCGACGTGCTACGCGACGATTAAAGAAAATATTTCCGACGACATGATTGACGCCGCCTTCCAGAAAATGTACGGCGCGGAGAAATTTATTCGCTTGCTCGGCAGAAATTCTTATCCCGAAACAAAATTTGTGCGCGGCTCCAACTACTGCGATATCGGCTGGCACATTGACGAACGCACGCGCCGTGTTATAATTCTTTCCGCGATTGACAACTTGGTTAAGGGCGCGGCGGGTCAAGCCGTTCAAAACTTCAACATTGCGGCGGGCTTTTATGAAAGTATCGCGCTCGATGTCGCACCAATTTATCCTTAAGGAGGAAAGTTTATGAAGTACGGATTGATTGTTCACCTCCGGACGCAAAATATCGGCGACGACATTCAATCATACGCTATCGAAAAATTTTTGCCGCGTCTCGATTACGTGATTGACCGCGAACATCTCGACAGCTTTTACACAGAGACGGGTGAAAAGGTTGCGACTCTTCTGGGCGGCTGGTATCTTTGGAAGTCGCTTAATTGGCCGCCGTCGCCCTTTCTGAAAGTTCTCCCCATATCGTTTCACTTAACTAAGCGTGGAGAAAGTCAAATTGCGAAAGTTGTTTTGACCGATTACGGAGCGGAGTGGTTTAAAAATTTCGAGACGATTGGCTGCCGTGACGAGGGTACAGTAGAATTGCTCCAAAGCGTCGAAGTAAATGCGTATTTTTCGGGTTGCTTTACTTTGACGCTGGAACCGTTTGCTGACGTGAATCGTCACGGGAAAATTGTATTGGTAGATTTGCCTGAAGAAGTCGTTGCTTTTATCAAGGCGCATACAAAAAAAGAGGTCGTGCTCAATTCGCACGACTACAAGAGCAAGAATATCCCGCGCGTGATTGTCGATTATCCTAAAACTCACGCGGCGAAAGATATAATAAATGTGTCGCACTATCCCGAAATTCGCGATGAACCTTCCCCGAAAAGTCTCTACAAGGGGAATTGGAATTATCGCCGCGCATTTTCTGAGGGGATTTTGAGATTTTATCAAGGCGCGTCGCTTGTCGTTACGAAACGACTTCATGCCTCGTTGCCTTGCTTGGCACTCGGAACGCCAGTTTTGATGGTTAATCTTGCGGAGCGTCTTGCCGATCAAAGAGTTTCTTCCTTCTTGCCGTATATCAATCACACGACGCCAGAAGCTTTGCTCTCTGGCGAATACGTTTACAATTTCGACGAGCCGAAGGCAAATCCAGGCGGTCACGAGAAATTTGCTACGGACATAAGAAAGAAATGTACCGACTTCATAACCGCTTGCGAAAATGCAGGCGATGAATCTTTAATCGATGTCGAAACTTGGTTGGAAGGACAGAAAAGGAGTTTGCGGTTGAAAAATATCATCCAATCGTTGATACCGGAGAAAAAATTTTATGCGTTTTAAACATACGTTTCTGTGTGTAT
>CAMYWI010000090.1 GCA_947302675.1 uncultured Selenomonadales bacterium
GTCGTTGGCGTCTTGGAAACCGTGCCCGCCCTTCGCCAACACCGCGCATTTATACTCGCCGAAAATTTTCTGCGCGGCAAGCTCCATGTCTCGCGGCTCGGAAATTTTCTGCTCGGAAATTTTTTCAAGCTCCGGCAAGTTCGGCGTGATGACTTTCGCGAGCGGGAAAAGTTTTTCCTTGAGCGTCTTAACCGCGTCCTCGTCAATGAGTTTCGCGCCGCTTGTCGCTATCATGACGGGATCAACTACAATATTTCTTGCGCCGTAAATCTTCAACTTCGCCGCGATAACTTCAATCAATTTTGCCGATGACACCATGCCTATTTTAACCGCGTCGGGGAAAATGTCTTCAAACACCGCGTCGAGTTGGTCGCCCAAAAATTCCGTCGTCGCGTTCATGACCGAACGCACCCCGCAAGTATTCTGCGCGGTCAAAGCGGTTATCGCGCTCATGCCGTAAACGCCGTTTGCCAAAAAAGTTTTCAAGTCGGCTTGAATGCCCGCGCCGCCCGAACTGTCCGAACCTGCAATCGTCAATGCAGTTTTCATAATTTCACCTCGTAATTTGTGGAATTTTATGATTATGTTTCGCCTGATGACAATCATAACATAAAACTTCCAAATTTGATTCTCGACAATCCCATTTAAGTCCGTTTTTATGATGAACATGCAACCAAAACTTAAAATCAGAAAAATTTCTGCCGCATTCTTGACAAGTATAGTTATATTTTTTCTTCAAGCGTCGAGATATTTCGCTCCAATCTTCAGGATAAACATTTGTCGGAGCGGTTAAATCATTTTCAATCGGCAAAATAGTAAAATTTCCGCTGTTATCGTCATTCATAATCCTAAAAAATTCTTCGATAGAAAAATTCTTGTAAGCAAAATTATATCCTCGACGTTTCAACTGTTTAAGGCAGTGCTTGCAAACGTGCAATTCTTCCTCAACTTCTATCGGACGGTTATTTATGATTCGTTTTACCTTGAATTTTCCCGTTGTCGAAGTCGAAACGACATATTTACCGTAGCGATTTTGGTTACGCATGATTTTGAGCGTTGTGCAATCGACTAAATGGAATTTATATTCTCTGGGCTTGTCGCCGTATTGAACTTGGTCGCGAATATACAAAATTACTCTGCGCCCTTTGTAAGTAAAGCCGGTCGGCGTGCTCTTAAGATTGGGGTCGTCGGCGGAAATAACGATAGTGAAGTCTGTCTTATCGTCATCGGAAATTCCCATGAGCTTTTTTATCAATTTAAATTCGTCGCAGTTTAAAAAGTCAATTTTTTCCATTGTGAGCAAGTCCTTCCGCGAGTTCGTTCATTTTCTCATCGGCTTTCGTGCGGATTCTGAAGTCCACTCGTCTTGAAAGTTTCGCGTCAATTTTTCCGTCGAAAATCACGGGCTGACTTGAGGATAAGCCGTTAGCGGTGATTCGGCGGATAATCCATTCCAATTTTTCTTGCAAGGCGGGCATATTTATTGCGTAAACCAAAACCGCTCGCGTCCTCGACTGCGAAAGTTCCATGTTGTTCAGATATTCCTGTTGTCGTGTCACGGCTCCTGCCCAAAACGGATCCGTGTGCCCTTCGATTCGTATTTCCTCGATATAGTCCTTGTATTCGTCTTGCGAAATTACAAAAATATATCGCGGCAGGAAGTCATTGAGTATTTCTTGAAATTTCGGCGTCAAAAAATCCGAACCAACTCCGAATAAAACGTCCGGCTCTTTAAATCTTACCGTCAAAGTTTTTTCGTCAAGTTCCGCGTTCCATTTCGGCAAGTCATCTTTAAATTCTTCGAGCAACGACAGATAAATCTTGTGTTTAATGACGGCGTAATTATAAATCATCTCGTCTTTCTGCCGCTGTTCGTTTTGTACCTGCATCATGAATGCGATTGCGATAAACATAAAAACAATCATGAGCCCGGACATAATATCCGAAATTGACAACCAATGCTCGTTCCGACTTTTCAAAACAAGCTGCCTCCTCTGCCCGAAGGTCGGACTTGTTCCGCTATCTTAACAATTTCTCTCAATCTTTCCGTTAAAGGCGTATAATCTTCAGCGAATTTCTTTGAAATTTGTAGCATTGCCTTTCCCAGCGTCTCAAGTGAATCTCTGAAGTCTTTTTCATTCTGTTTCATCATCTGTTCCATTTTGTTGGAAGTATCAGACGTTATTTTAAAAGATTCGCGGTTGAGGTCGTCGGACATTTTCCGCATTGAGGCGATTGTTTGATTGGTCGTGTCGGTGATTTTATTCAGAGCCGTGTTTGTCGTCGCAGAAATTTTTTGTGTCATGTCATTTGCATTATATATGGCGTCCTTCATATCCTTTGTTAAACTATTGACCGATCTTGAGGTATTTTGGCTGACAGTTAGAATCTCACCCAAAACTTGACGGAGTTTTTGCTCATAGGTATTCGCAGTGACGATGAGATTTAAAATTTGTTCGCTACTTTTCGTAATCGAGGCGGCAGATTCTTCAATCTTGGCAACAGAATTCTTTACGGCGTCAATTCCTTTAATAGTCTTTTGTAAATTTTCCGTAATGCGTTCAATCGTCACTTTATAATTTTCCTGCCATACCAAAAGGCGACCAACGGCAATATTCAACTGTTTAAAGTTTTCTCCGAACTGTTCAGTGAGTTTCCGATTGAACTCCTTCATAGTTTCGTTTAAAGCGTCGATAAATATCTTTGCATTATTTTCTGAGAGAGTTTTTCCAAAGTCATCAAGCGCACGAATGACATTTTCGTTGTTGGCTTGCAAAATTTCTTCCAAATGCTTAATTTGTGCAGACTGTTCATCTTCCAAATGTTTAATTTGCGCGGACTTTTCTGCGTCGGCTCGTTGCAGATATTGAATTAAGTCCGCGATAGTCGAATTAGGTTTGACAAGATTATTTCTTGAGAAATTTTTCTGCGCGTTTGCTTGGTAATTCTTGAATACAAATCGCCGTCAGCCAGTGTCTTGAAATAAAATCTTCCATTGATTTAAATCCTTCCGCTTAAAAAAAATTAGGAATCGGAAACTGGCACAAGCCGCAAATTTCCGGTTCCTAAATTTTAACTGATTGTCATAACGTCTTCAACAGCTCCAAAATTTTTCCGACGAGTTCTGCGCGGGCAAAGTTCATAAGCTCGCCGCTCCGACGAATTTTAATTTCGACGTTGCCGCTGTCCAAAGTCTTGGGGCTGACCGTCACGCGCAACGGATAACCTATCAAGTCGCAATCTTTGAATTTGACGCCCGCGCGTTCCTTCCTATCGTCAAGCAAAACGTCGACGCCCGAATTTTTAAGCTCGTTATAAATTTCTTCGGCAAGGGCAAGTTGCTTGTCGTCTTTGGCATTGACGGGCACAACCACAACTTCAAACGGCGCAATGTTTTTATTCCAGATAATCCCGTCCGCGTCGTTGTTCTGCTCAATCGCCGCTGCCATCGTTCGCCCGACGCCGATACCGTAACAACCCATCTCGAAAAATTTTTCTCTACCGTCCTCGTCAAGGAAGGTCGCGTGAAGAGCCTCCGAATATTTCTTGCCGAGCGTGAAGACTTGCCCGACTTCAATACCGCGCGTCATCTTGAGCGGCTCGCCGCAATGCGGGCACGGGTCGCCCTCTTGAACCATGCGAATATCCGTAACGATAATCTTCTCCGCGTCGAAGTCTCTGCGCGGCGTGACGTTGATAAAGTGTGTGTCAACCTCATTTGCGCCCGCAACCGCGTTGTACATTTCCATAACAGTCGCGTCGACGAGGACAATCGCCTTGTCGTTCAAGCCAATCGGACTCATGAAACCCGCGCAGCCGCCCGCCGCCGCAATCAATTTCTCGTCCGCCATGTAGAGATGATTCGCGCCGTCAACCGCGTTGATAACTTTAATCTCGTTGACCTCGTGGTCGCCGCGCACGAACGCCAAGATCAATCGCTCGGCGTCATCCATAAACGCAACGGCTTTAATCGTCTTCTCAATCGGCACTTTCAAAAAGTTTTTCACAAGCTCAATCGTATGACAATAGGGCGTCGCAACCTTTTCAAGCGGGCGAAGTTCCTCAGCCGCCGCGCAGATTTTTTTAAGCTCAGCTTTTTCGTCGCTCGCGGCAAAGTTGCAAGCCTCGCAGTAAACAATGGAACTCTCACCGCTCGGAGCCAAAACCGTGAATTCGTGCGAATGACCGCCGCCAATCGCTCCGTTATCCGCCTCGACAGGGCGAAACTTCAAGCCGCAACGTGTGAAAATCTTTTCGTAAGCGTCGTACATCTTTTGATAAGAAATATTCATGCCGTCAACGTCGCGGTCAAAGGAGTACAAATCCTTCATGACAAATTCGCGGCTCCGCATTAAACCAAAGCGCGGACGAATTTCGTCACGATATTTATTTTGAATCTGATAGAGCATGAGCGGCAGTTGTTTATAGGAGCGCACCTCGTCGCGAATCAGCGTGGTTATCATTTCCTCGTGCGTCGGTCCGAGTGAAAACTCGCGCCCGTGACGGTCCTTGAGCCGCATCATTTCCGGTCCGTAGACTGCCCAACGCCCCGACTCTTTCCAAAGTTCGGCGGGTTGCATTATCGGCATCATGATTTCTTGACCGCCCGCCGCGTCCATTTCCTCGCGAATGATTTGCATGATTTTTTTCATCGTGCGCCAACCAAGCGGCAGATACGAATAAACTCCGCCCGCCGCCTTGCGTATGAATCCCGCGCGATACATGAGCTTGTGGCTGATAAGTTCCGCCTCTGCCGGCGACTCGCGCAGGGTCGGCGCGTAAAGCTGTGTTGCTCTCAAAAATATCACCTCTAAAAAAATTTCCGTCATTATAGCAGATTTCGGCGTTGCAAACCAATTTTGAGCGAAAAAAATCGCCGCGCCGCGCTTGAAAGTTACGGCGAAAAAATTTTTCGGGACGTGTAACAAAACTTGACAAGCCGCGTATAATAGGCAAAAAGAAAAATTTAATCAAAGGAGACTGATAATATGGCAACACGCGAAGAAAATCTCAAAAAAATCAATGAGGAACTGGAAAAACTCGACGATGAGCAACTCGAACAGGTAGCTGGCGGTGGTGGCTATATTTATTTTAAAAATTCTAACCAAACACCGAACACCGACACCGATTCAAATCTGCTTAGTAATTTGGGGGGAAGTTGGTGGGGAAAATAAGATAACCAACAAAAACGCGGCGGACGGTCGCAATCGTCAACAAAAAACCCTTCGGCAAGTGTCGGAGGGTTTTTGCGTTTCAAAATGTTTATCGTTAAAAAATCAGGTCGAGCCGCCGATAACCAACTTGCGGCAAATGTCGACGGGGATAATCGTGAACGCCATAGCCAAGACGAACGCCCACTCGCTCGCCGTCAAGCCGTAGCAACGGAGAATCGCGCCGCCAAGATAAGTCATCGCGACTTGCACGACGACAATCAAGCCCATAACCTTCAAGAAGCCGCTGTTGCCGCCGATATTGTCGAAAAGATTTATCCTGTCCGTGCGGGCGTTAAAGGCGTTGAACACCGCAAGGAAGATAAAGAACGCGAAGTAGCCCGTCAAAACGTAGACGCTGTCGCCGCCAAAAGTAATGTTGACGCCTTCGGGATTTATATCGCGGAAATGCTCGCGCGAAAAGTCCGTAAGCAGGAAGACTAAACCCATTGCAAAGCACCACAAGGAGCCGGTTCCAATCGCGCTGTACATGTACTTGTTGATAATCGGTTCGTCGCGACGCTTGGGAGCCTCTTCCATAAATCTATCGAGTGCCGGCTCGCCGCCGAATGCCAACGCCGCCAACGTATCCATAACCAGATTGACCCAGAGAATTTGCGTTATCGACAGCGGGTTTTCCAAGCCGAGCAACGGACACACGAACGAGATTAAAACCGCGCTGACGTTGATTGTAAGCTGGAAGATTATAAATTTGCGAATCGAATTGAAGATTGTCCTGCCGTAGAGAATCGCCTTGCCGATTGATTTAAAGTTGTCGTCAAGGATAACAATCTCGCTCGCCTCTTTGGCAACTTCGGTGCCGCCGCCCATTGCAAAGCCCACGTCGGCTTTCTTGAGCGCAGGCGAATCATTAACGCCGTCGCCCGTCATGCCGACAACCAAGTTTAACTCCTGCGCGAGACGCACGAGACGACTTTTATCCGTCGGGAGGGCGCGGGCAATGACGCGAATCTTCGGGAGCTTTTGCTTAACTTCGTCGTCGCTCATCGCGTTGAGTTCGGTACTCGTGATAACAATCGCGTCGTCAATCTCAATCAAGCCC
>CAMYWI010000091.1 GCA_947302675.1 uncultured Selenomonadales bacterium
CGTGAGCTTTTCGGTTGAGCGCGGCGAGATTTTAATTATCGTCGGCAAGTCGGGGAGCGGCAAGTCGACGATTTTAAAGGCGATTGGCGGCTTGCTCGGCAAGGGTGGAAAAATTATCGGCGGGAAGATTTTCTTCGACGGCAAAGATATTACGAACCTTCCCGACGACGAGCGGCGAAAACTTTCCGGCGAGGCGATTGGATATATCTTTCAGAACGCGGGCGCGAGTTTCTGCCCGATAAGAAAAATCGGCGAGCAGATTTTTGAAGCGGTTCGCGCTCATCGCGACTGGGATAAAAAAACTTTCCGCGAGCGGGCGGTTGAACTCATGCAGAAAATAAATCTCGCGCCGGAAGTTTTGGAGGAATATCCGTTCAGACTTTCGGGCGGCATGGCGCAACGCGCAGGGATTTTAGCGGCGACAATCCTTGAGCCGAAACTTCTACTCGCCGACGAGCCGACAAGCGCACTCGACGTCGTGACGCAAGCCGAAGTCGTCAAGGAGCTACTGAATCTGCGCGAGCGGCAAAAAATTTCAATCGTCATGGTCACGCATGACTTAAAGATTGCGCGGCGCATGGCGGACAAAGTTTTAACAATGGAGGGCGCGATTTGATTAACGTCTTGGAAGTTCGCAGCGTGAAAAAATTTTTCGGCGCAAAAAAAATTCTCGACGACATAAATTTTACGGTCGCGGCGGGCGAGTGCTTAGGGATTGTGGGATTGAGCGGCGGCGGCAAGTCGACGTTGGCGAAAATTATTGCGCGGCTGATTCCTTGCGACGGCGGACAGATTTTCCTCTGCGGCGAGGACATTACTCACGCGACGAGCAACGCCTTTTATAAGAATATGCAGATGATCTTCCAGACGCCCGACGATTCTTTCAACCCGCGCAGGACTTTAGGCGCGAGCATTGCCGAGCCGATTAAAAATTTTTTCGGCAATGACAATCTTCGCGAACGTGTCGAAAGTCTTTTGGTCGAAGTCGGCTTGCCCAAAGATTATGCCGAACGTTATCCGCGCGAAGTCAGCGGCGGCGAATGTCAGCGGGCGGCGATTGCACGGGCAATTTCCATTTCGCCAAAGCTTTTAATCTGCGACGAGGCAACTTCGGCTTTGGACGTGACGATAGCGGCGCAGGTCGTCGCGCTGATAAAACGACTTTGCGCGGAGAAAAATATCGCGTGCCTGTTCATAACGCACGACCTCGCGCTGATAAAAAAAATCGCCGACCGCGTGCTTGTGCTTGAGGGCGGGCGACTGAAAACTTTAGATGAATCGAATTTCAAGGAGGTTTTGCAATGGAGCGATTGAATCGGCGAATTGAAACTTACTGGGACGAGCGGAGCGAGAATTTTAGTAAGACGCGCCGCCTTGAGCTTGACGGCGTTGACGGCGTGGCTTGGCAGAATCTTTTCAAGAAAAATCTTCCCGCAGGCAGGTTGAGAGTTCTCGATGTAGGAACGGGCGCGGGCTTTTTCGCGGCGATTTTGTCAAAGCTCGGTCACAAGGTCGTTGGAATTGACATGTCGGCGAAAATGATTGGCGAGGCGCGGAAAAATCTGCGCGAACTGAATTTACCCGCCGAGTTTCACAAGATGAACGCGCAAGCTCTTGACTTCGCCGACGAAACTTTTGATGCGGTCGTCACGCGAAATTTGACGTGGACACTACCCGATGTCAAGGCGGCTTATCGCGAGTGGCGGCGGGTCTTAAAAATCGGCGGCGTCTTGATGAACTTTGATTCGGATTACGGCGACAAAAATTTTCTCGACGAGAAAACTTGTTCGCGCGGCGAAGTTTGCAACCGTATGCTCAACGAGTGCGACGCGATTAAAAATTCTTTGACGATAAGCACGCGCCGCCGTCCGAGTTGGGACGCGGGCTTTTTGGAGGGGATAAATTTCTTTGTGCGCCTCGACGAAGACATTTCGCACGCCGTCCACAAGGACAATCGTTGCTTTTATGATTCGGTGCCGCTGTTCGCGATTTTCGCCACGAAATAAAACAAGCCCGCGAAGTTTCAGAGCCTCGCGGGTTTTCGTTTGTCAAATTTCAATCGGCTTGCCGTGCGCGTCAATCGGCTCGCAAATCATAAACAACGCGCTCAAGTCGACGTGGAAAATAACGGTGTACTCGTCCTCGTCGTCGTCGCCGTTGAACTTGTTGCTGTAGAGGAGCGACGCCGCGTGGCAGTAGTCGTTGACCTGGTCACTGAACGCATTGATTTTCTTACTGCAAACTGGCTCTAAAAATTTAAAGACGGTGCCCGCCGGAAAAATCCCGTCGACGAAAACTTTTTCGGGCAGAAAGGAATTGTCCTCGACGAAAGGTATCGCGACCTTCGAGCGCAGGAAAAGATTTTCAAAGTCCAAATTCTTAATCATGATGTCACCTCGTATTAAAATGATTGCGCATAACTTGCAAATCGTCATTGAGTTGCGCCTTGAGTTCTTCGACGTTGGCAAAAGTTTTCTCGTCGCGCAACTTTTCTATAAAGCTTACAAAAATTTCCTCGCCATAGATATTTTCGCTGAAGTCGTCGATAAAAACTTCGAGTCGCCGCCGTGCAACTTTGAAAGTCGGATTGTCGCCGACGTTCGCAATACCTTTATAAAAGTTCTCGCGAACCTTGACGCGCACGATATACGCGCCGTTCGGGAGCATTGCTCGCCCGTCGTCAATCTCAAGGTTGGCAGTCGGGAAACCGATTTTGCGCCCGCGCTTGTCGCCGTTAACGACTTTGCCCGCGTAAGTGAAATTTCTTCCGAGCAGTTGATTTGCCGAAGTCAAGTCGCCCGCCGCAATCAACGCCCGAATCCGCGTACTGCTGACGATTTTCCTGTCGACCGTGAAACTTTGACAGACTTCCGCCTTAAAGCCGTAATTTTCGCCCTCGCGCAGGAGCAAACGCCCGTTGCCTCTTCCGAATCGCCCAAAGGTATAATTCGGACCGGTGACGACGTAAGCGGGCGCGATTTTTTCTTGAAGTAGCTCCAGAAATTCTTCGGGCGACTTTTTGCTTAGTTCCTTAGTGAATTGAATCTCAATCAGCACGTCGACGCCGAGTTCCGAAAAAATTTCGCGGCGGAGATTTTTACTGCCAATCATGAGCGGCGCATTTTCGGGCGCGATGACGGTCAGCGGGTGATTCGAGAAGGTAAAGACGATTGAAGTGCCGCCGATTTTTTTAGCAACGTCGACAGCGTGACGGATAACGCTAGCATGACCGAGATGAACGCCGTCGAACATGCCGAGCGCGACGACCGAGCGCGAATATTTTTTCGTCAGAGCCGAAATTTTTTTGATAATCTCCAATTTCCCAAGTCCTTATTTTTTCTTGCGTTTCTTGGATTTTTTGGGCGAGCGCGTGGCGTTGGCGAGCTTGTTTTTCATTTTCTGTTCTTGTTCCTTTTGCTTGTCGGTAGATTTTTTATCGCGTTGCATTTTGGCGTACTCCGCGCCGAGTCCCGCGATTTTGTGTTTGACGGTCATAATCGGGTGGCTGAGGAGCATTTTCTTTTGCCCGCCCTTCATAATCGCGTTAAAGTCATTGGTAAAACGTTCGCCAAAGCAAGGCGTCTCGCACTGCTCGCAAATGGGCTTGGCGATGCCGTAGGGGCAGCGGCTGATTTTAATCATGACGGTTGAAAGGACGGCGGTACACTTCGCGCAGAGCTTGCCGTCAGTCGTGCCGTGATTGTCGTTGCAATATTTGCCAAAAGTCTTGCGGATATTTTCTTTTTCCTTAGGGACGTTGTTTTGCAATTCAGGCTCCTTGCGCTTGGGCAGGAGGCTTTTCACTTTTTCCTTAACCGTGTCGAGAATTCCCATAACCAGGCTCCTTTCGAGTGATTGATTTATTTTAATTGCCGCGCAGGATAAAAGCAAGCCGCGCAGAATTTTTTCGCAGAAAATTATCTTGCGGCAAAAGTTTTTAACAAGTCTATTGAAAAGCTTAGCGAATTGCCCTATAATTCATATCACACAATAAATTTTGGAGAATATCTAAAATGAGCGTCGTAAATTTTTTTAAAGGAATAATTCTCGTTACGCTGATGATATTTTTGAGCGGCTGTAGTTCGGAGCCGAACATCGTCGTAATTGAGAACACCGCCCGCGCCGATAAGAACAAAACAGTTGCAACCGGAAACGCGCACAAGATTTATCTGATAACAATGGACTTGGCGGATGACTTTTGGAAGTCGATTGATTTAGGTTGTCGCAAGGCGGTTTCCGAACTCGGCGGCATTGATTACAAATGGATAGGTCCCGATGTCAATGAAGACTTGCCGCAGAGACGCTGCATTGAACAGGCGGTTGACGAGGGAGCCGAAGCCATTTTGCTTGCGGCAAGTTCCCCGCGCGGCGTCAACGAAAGTTTAGAAAAAGCCGCTAAAGCCGGCGTCAAAATTATTTACGTCGACAACGCGGCGGAGTTCGATTTCGTTGCTTTTCTTGCGACCGATAATGAGCTGGCGGGCATGATTGCCGGCGAAACTATGAAAACCGCGCTGATTGAGTCTCGAATTTCTTCCGGCACAATCGGCGTGATGGTCAACAAAGATAACGTCACGAGTACCGCGCTTAGAGTAAAAGGTTTCCGAAAAGTTTTTGAAGGCACCGAGTTTACTCTCGCCGATACTTTTTTTATGGAAGATGAGCCGCAACGGATTAAAGATTTCGTGAAGGCTCACCCCGAATATATAGCGTTCTTCGGGTCAAACGAGCGGACGGCTCTTGCGCTCGGCGAACAAATTAAAGACTCCAACTCCAACCAGATAGTAATTGGTTTCGATACCTCCGATGCGGTTATGACTTTGCTTTATGAAGGAGCCATTTACGCCACGTTGCAACAGAAACCGCAGATTATGGGCTACGACGGAATGCGCATTGCGATTGAGGCTCTCAAGGGCAACTATCCAGAAAAAAACGTCGTAATCGATACCGGCGTCAAAATTATTTACAAAGACTCAATTTAGGGTGAGCCGCCATGAAGTACAGCACAAAACTTTTAATCGCGAGTTGCATACCAATCGTGATGTTCGCAGTTATCTCGCTGTCAACCGGATTTATGCAGTTCCAAACGGGACTGTATAACGAAAAGCAGGGCAATTTGAAGTCGACGGCACTCGCGGCGTTGGCTTTGTATTCCAGTCGCGGCTACGGCGACTACGGCAGGAAATCGGACGGCAATGTTTGGCGCGGCATGAATTTTAATGTCTCGACCGAGACGGCGATTGTCGACGACTTGAAGGAACAAACTAATGTCGACGTGACCTTCTTTTTTGAAGACAAATCGGAAATGACTTCTCTAACGAACAAGGCGGGGCGACGCGCCGTCGAGACTAACGCTAAGGATTTTATCCAAAACCACACGTTGAAGAACGGAGCCGAGCTTTGGTGTAAGAATATTGAGATTAACGGGCGGGACTGCCAAGCTTACATTATCCCGATTAGGCAGGAAAGCGACGATACGGTTGTTGGTGCGCTTATGGCGTCTCAATCTACTCGCGGGTTCAATCGTATTATCGAGCAATATCTTTTGACTACAGCGGCAACTGCGCTTTTGGTTTTGGGCACGGCGTTTTTGTTTATAAAGTGGTACGTCGTGCGCTTTTCGGAGGAATTCTACGACGCATCGAATAAGAGTAAACACGACTTGTTGACGGGCTTGTTCAACAAGCGTTCGTTCGAGGAGGAAGTTAAGACCGCGCTCAAAAATAAAAAGCCGAATGATGTTTCCGTGTTGCTGATTCTGGACTTCGACAACTTCAAGCATGTTAACGACAACTACGGACATCAAATCGGCGACGAAGTTTTGAAGGCGTTCGCGCTGATTTTGGAGCGGGCGTTCAGAACGACGGACATAATCGGGCGCGTGGGCGGCGATGAATTTATGGTCTTCATGCCCAATTTGTCGGCGGACTTCATTAAACGCGCTGATGAAATTTCAGCGGAGATACTTCACGAGCTGGCAATCTTGAAAATCGGCACGGCTCAACATTTTTCCTGTAGCATAGGAATAGGCACGGACGCCGGCAACTACAACTTTGAAAAATTATATAAGCTTGCGGATAAAGCTCTCTACGAATCAAAGGAACGCGGCAAGGCTTGTTACGTTCGCTACTCTTCTGACGAAAAGCACGATTAATCAACTGCCCGCCGAATCATTTTTGACATGTAATCAAGTTTCTCGTCGGTCATTCATTCAACGAGCACGTCAAATATAATCTGACAAACTAAACGATCTGTCAATAAAGAGAGTCG
>CAMYWI010000092.1 GCA_947302675.1 uncultured Selenomonadales bacterium
TCTCCAACTGCCGAATCAAATTCTTCAAGTACTCGTAGTTCTGCGTTGCAATATCAATCACGATTTCTTTCGCCGTAGTGCCGCAAATATAGTGTATCGTCTTCAAGTTCATACCCGAATAAATCGCAATCTCATCTTTGCCGTTCTCTTTGCTCAAAAAATATTTCTTGTACCAATCGAGATTTATCTTCTCGTCGCTGATTTTTGCGTCAACAATTTTCCTGAAGAATTCCAAAGTGAAGTCCAAAAACTTGACGTTTATATCATTGACAATTTCCCGCCTGTAGTCTTCGCCGTTGAGCAACTTTTTAACGGTCGCGTCGATAACTTTACTTTCAAAGCTGAACATAGATATTTTCCTTATTTATTAAGTCGCAATAGAATTCATTTTGCTCGCACAAAATCGGAATGCGTTTCATCTCAAGGGCGACTTCGCCAAACGTTCCCGAACCTGCAAACGGATCTAAGACAACGTCGCCGCAAAACGAATAATATTTCAAAATCCGCCTGCACAATTCTTTTGGAAAAACCGCCGGGTGATTTTTATTTGAAGTCGGAGCAATGTACCAACAATTCGAGGAGTCAAAGTTTTCGTCGTTGGCAAGGCTCTTGTCGTACATCGCTATATTTTTATCCAACAAAAACGGCGCGGCCTTTCTGTAAACCATTATGCTTTCGTTAATGCAGTTCGGCTTGTAGCTTAAAGGCATGTGCGTTTGTTGATAGCCGCCGTTGCGATTTTTTACCGACGACTCCGGCTTTATCCATTGAATTTCGTCCACAAAGTAAAAGCCCGCGCCCGTCAGCAAGTTATGAAAATCAAAATGAATCGGGTAGCGAATGCTCTCAAATTCTCTGCCGGGTCGTTTGGAAATGACGGGAGAAACATTGACGATTATAAACCTGCCGTCCTCCAAAACCCTTTGGCAAGCCTTGAGCGATTGAAACATATCGTTCAGATAATCTTTGTAGGAATGATAATTTGAATAAATCTTGGCGTTGTAGTAGGGCGGCGAGGTAAATATCAGCTGAACAGAATTTTCGTCGAGCTTATTCAAAGTCTCAACATTGTTTCCGCGCAAAAGAATCGGCTTTTGATACTTAACGACGCGATTTCTTTTGCCGACATGCGACTGTTTATAACTGAAGTACTCGTACATTTTATCGAGGACTTCATTGTTGAAATGCGCCTTTATCTCCGCGCCCAACGCTTTAAACTCCGTGCTCGTCCTGCCTTTGTAGAGGCAAGTCCTGTACATTTGATAAACAACGTCCATAAAGCCGCAACTGTAAACGTGACTTTTTATGAAGTCGAAGATAATTTTATCGTTCCTTTGTCGACCAATCGAAGAGACAACCTCGCGCTTTAAATCAATGTCATCAACGCTATCATAAAGCTTGAGCAGCGTTTGCAGATTTTCTTCGCTCCGAACAAGACCCAGATTTTTAATCTCCGAAATTTGCAAGGTCAAGCCTCCGCAATTTCAATCGCAGATTTTAAATCGAGTGAGCCAGTGTAAATCGCCTTGCCGACAATCACGCCCGCGATTTTTTTTGCCTTCAACGCGCGAATGTCTTCAATCGATTTCACGCCGCCCGACGCAATAATTTCCGCGCCTGAAAATTTTTGAAGCTCGGCGAAAGTCTCAGCGTTGACGCCGCTCAACATGCCGTCCTTTGAAATGTCGGTATAAATAATCGTCTTGACGCCCGCCGCGACAATTTTCTTGGCAAGCTCGCCAACTTTAACTGCGCTCGACTTCTCCCAGCCGTGAACCGCAACAAAGCCGTTTCGCGCGTCAATCCCGACGACAATCTTATCTCCGAACTTTTGAGCCGCCTCGCGAACCAACGAAATGTTTTCGACAGCAACGCTACCCAGAATCACGCGGCGAACTCCTAATGACAAGACTTTTTCCACGTCGTCAAGCGTGCGAATGCCGCCGCCAACTTCAATCGGAATTTTAACGGCGTCGAGAATTTTTTTTATGGCGTCAAGATTTTGCGGCGAACCCTTCCTCGCGCCGTCAAGGTCGACAACGTGCAAGAACTTCGCGCCAAAACTCTGCCACTTGAGAGCCGTCGCTTGCGGGTCGTCGGAATAAACAGTTTCTTTGTCAAAGTCGCCCTGAATCAAGCGAACGCACTTGCCGCCGCGCAGGTCTATCGCAGGAAAAATTATCATTGCTGAACCTCCAGTCCCCAACTCTTTAAAATTTCAACGGCTTTGTCGGCGAAGACGGACAATAGTTTTTGCATTGGCTCAGAAAGTTCCGTGCCCGCCTCCAAGCTGAACGGTTGCGCCCCGATTAGTTCGACGTGCGGAATTTTTTTCCCCGACAGCTCAAGCATCGTCAGCACGTCTTGAATGCCGACTTCGTGTGCAGAAATTTTTTGTGCGAAGTGATTTTTTATCTCGTCGTCGCGCAGGTGAAACGTCGTGCCCGCCGCCGCGCCGCCGTCAATCGAATCAATTATCAAAAGCCGCCGCGTCCCCGAAATGAAATGCAAAAGCTCAACGCCGAGCGTCCCGCCGTCAATCAGATTAACATTGTCGGGGAAGGCGAAATTTTTTTGAAGATAGTCGACGACGCGCACGCCAAAGCCCTCGTCGCTCAAAATGATATTGCCAATGCCCAGCACCGTATTTTCCGCCGTGAATAAACTTTCCATTAACGCGCCGCCCTTTCCAACAGCCAAGCCGTCCAAACGTCAAGCCCCGTCTCCTTTGTGCACGACGTTTCAAAGATTTTTATCGTCGGGTGGAGCGTTGTCAAGTCTTCTCGCGCAGATTGCAAGTCAAAGTTCGTGAACGGCAGCAGGTCAATTTTATTGAGCAACGTGACTTCCGACTCCTTGAAGATTAGCGGGTACTTGAGCGGCTTGTCGTCGCCTTCGGTTATCGATAGCACGACCGCTTTAAAATTTTCGCCAATGTCGAACTCGGCGGGGCAAACCAGATTGCCGACGTTCTCGACGATTAGTAAATCAATAGCCGCCAAATCTAATGACGCGCACGCCTTTTGAATCATTGGCGCATCGAGATGACAGCCGCCCGCCGTGTTAATCTGAATCACTTCGACGCCGGATTTTTCGATACGCTCGGCGTCTTTTGCTGTGAAAAGGTCGCCCTCAATCACCGCGATTTTAATTTTATCGGCGAGTCTCGCCAGTGTTTTTTCAAGCAACGTCGTCTTGCCTGAACCCGGCGAGCCCATTAAATTCATGACGACAACGCCGCGCTCCGAAAACATTTGCCGATTCTGCGCGGCAACTTCATCGTTCGCGCCCAAAATATTTCTCATCAATTTTATTTCCAAACCAAAACCTCCAAAAATCAATGCGTAATTAAAAACTTAGCGGGTCGTCGCAACCCGGCCGCACAGGACGTGCGGCCGCCCGCGCTATTTTGCGTGATGCAAAATAAGCGGGTCGAACGCCCTTTCTTTGCATACTTTCTTTGGGCGTAGCAAAGAAAGTATGAAAAACCCTACTCACAATCTATGAAGTCGATTAAAAGCTCGCGCCCGCTTTGCAAAATCAAAATCCCGTCGCACTCCGGACAAAAAAAATTATAGCCGTCAAGCCGAAAATTTTTATTGCATTTATTGCACGTCGCCACAATCGGGACGCGCTTAATCACCAGCTCAGCACTCGCCGCCGCCGTATCTTTTTTGAGCACGTCAAAGGACAAAGTCAAAGCCTCGACTTCGACGCCCGCCAACTCTCCCAACGTCAAGCCGACTTTAAAAATTTTCGCCGCGCGATTTTTACTCGCCGCCTCAAGCGCAATGTTCAAAATATTTTCCGCAAGCGTCGCCTCGTGCATAGTCAATCACCAAAAAATTCTTCTTCCGCCGCGAGGCAAATCATGTGATAAATCGGCAAGTGGAATTCTTGAATCGTGTACGACGAATCAGCCGGCACACAGATTGCAACGTCAGATAAATGGCGAAGTCGCCCGCCGCGCCGCCCCGTCATTGCCACGACCGTTATTCCCATAATCTTTGCGACCTCGACTGCGAACAAGACGTTGTCCGAGTTGCCCGAAGTCGAAATTGCAAGTAAGACATCGCCGCGCCGTCCGAGTCCGAAAATTTGTTGCGCGAAAATTAAATTGGGCGACACGTCATTTGAAAAGGCGGTTATCAGCGAAGTTTCGCCAACCAAACTCACGGCGGGCAACGCGCCTTGCAAGTTCGCTTTGAAAAACTCCACGTCGGCAGGGAACAGCTCCTGCGCTCGCTTGACGAACTCCGGATTGAAGTCCTCAATCCTGCGCGGCAGGAGAAAACCTTTCATCAGCTCGCCGACAATGTGCATTGCATCAGCCGCCGAGCCGCCGTTGCCGCAAGTTATCAACTTCCCGCCGCCTCGAAAGCCCGCGCAGATTTTCTCGACCGCCTCAAATAAATTCGCACGACAAACTTTCAACGCAGGATAGCGTTTAATCAGCTCGTCGACTTTTTTCTCCGTAGATTTTTTAATTGTAATCGCTCCGTTTCCGCTAAAAGAAATACTGCCGCCCGCGTGGTTGTGAGCGACAGTCGAAAGGATTTTTATAGCACTGAATAGAAATTACTTGATATCGACGACAATGTCGGCTTCCGCGTCGCTTTCGACGATTCGCGCACCGTTGTCACTGAGAATCAGGGCGACCGTCGCGCACATAGTCTTATCGTTGCCCAAGACGACAGCCGATTTGCCGCTGAGAGCCGACGCACTCGCCTCGAAAATGGAAATTTCGTCGCCAACGCGAAGTTGCGGAATGGGTTTATCCTCGACGTGAACGCTACCTTCGAGCAATTCCTCTTTGTCGTCGTTGAACTTGATAACAATGTGACCAAGACTCTTGATGTTGTTGTTGACTTCGTTGCCGACGCGCAGGATTTTGAACTTGCTCTCCGCGATTTGAAGAATGTCGCCGGGTTTGATAACGTCAGTGAGTTTGTTGCCGCTGTGCAGAACCGAGAAGTCGCGCAGTTCCGGCAGAACCATTGAATCATCAAAGATAACGAGCATTTTGACAAGGCTGGTGAACTTAGCAACTTCGCCGCCGATGCCCACGATTTTTGTGGTGTAATACTTTTTCGCCATTGAAAGCCCTCCCGTACTCAAATGAAAACTTCAACAAATTTATGCAAGAATTCTTCAAGCCGGCGATTTATCCTGCCGATTATTAAAAATTTTTCAACAAAGGGGATTGATAATTTGATTGAACTTTTGGCACCCGCAGGAAGTTTTGAGGCGTTAAGGGCGGCAGTCGAGGCGGGCGCGGACGCCGTTTATTTAGCGGGAGAAAAATTCGGGGCGCGAGCCTACGCAGAAAATTTTGCGGGTGAGCAGTTGATTAAGGCGGTCGAGTTTGCTCATCTGCGCGGCGTGGCAGTTCATATTACGGTGAACACGCTGATTGCCGACGAGGAGCTTGACGAGTTCGCCGAGTACTTGAAATTTTTGCGGCGAGCGAACGTCGACGCACTGTTGGTTCAAGACTTGGGCGCGGCGGCTTTGGCAAAAAGATTCGCGCCGGAAATTCCGTTGCACGCCTCAACGCAGATGACGATTCACAACGCGGAAGGCGTCAAAGCTTTAGCTGAACTCGGATTTACTCGCGCAGTCCTCAGCCGCGAGCTGACTTTGGAAGAGATAAAAAAAATCTGCCGCGAGTCGTCGATTGAGACCGAAATTTTTATACACGGCGCGTTGTGCGTGTGTTGGTCGGGGCAATGCCTCATGAGTTCGTTAATCGGCGGGCGCAGTGGAAATCGCGGGCGTTGCGCTCAACCTTGCCGCCTGCCCTATGAACTCGTCGACGAGCACGGCAAAAATCTTTTGAACGCAGGGAAATATTTGCTCAGCCCAAAGGATTTAAACACGCTTGAACTTTTGCCAAAGCTGATTGAAACGGGCGTGACCAGTTTGAAGATTGAAGGGCGCATGAAACGCCCAGAATATGTCGCGACGGTCGTCAAGGTTTATCGCGACGCGCTGGATAAAAATTTCTCGACGCCCGAAGACAAACGCAAGCTCGCGCAGATTTTTAACCGCGACTTCACGACGGCTTATCTTGAAAAAAATCCCGGCAAAAATTTAATCAGCGACATGAAGCCGAATAATCGCGGCGTATTGGTCGGGCGTGTCGTCGAAGTCGGGCGCGATAAAATTACCTTGAAGCTTGCCGAAAAAATTTCTGCGGGCGACCAGGTCGAAATTTGGGTAAAAGTCGGCGGGCGCGTGACGTTCACGGTTGAGGATTTTGAACTGCG
>CAMYWI010000093.1 GCA_947302675.1 uncultured Selenomonadales bacterium
CCGCAAATGCGAGAGGTCGCGCTGAAAATTTATCAAACCCTCGTCGAGAAACTTCCGGCGGTCTTCGACGACCTTCAGCCGTAAAAATTTTTTCGTACTATAGACAAATGTCCTATGTTGAAATATAATGCGTTCGTAATTGAGAAGGAGTGTTTTAGATGAAAATTGTAATCGGCAGTGATCACGGCGCAGTTGAGCTTAAAGAGGAAGTCAAGAAAGTTTTGGCGGAGTTTGAAGGCGTCGAGGTCAATGATGTCGGAACTTTCGACACAAGCCCTGACGATTACCCCGATGTTGCCGAGAGAGTCTGCGCGGAAGTCATCAGCGGTGCGGCGGAGCGCGGAATAGCTCTTTGCGGCACGGGGATTGGAATTTCCATTGCGGCGAATAAAATCAAAGGCATTCGTTGCGCACTCTGTCATGATGTTTTTTCTGCGAAGATGAGCCGCGAGCATAACAATGCAAACGTCTTGGCTCTTGGCGGGCGCGTCATTGGCTACGGTCCCGCAGGAGAGATTGTTCGCGCGTGGGTTGCCGCCGAGTTTGAGGGCGGTCGGCATGAACGCCGCGTCAATAAAATCATGGCTCTCGAAAACAAGTAAAAAACTTCTCCGATAAATCCTTTGTCCCGAAGTCAAACGGCTTTGGGATTTTTTTTCCCTAAATGGCGGCGGCTTGTCAAAGAAAATAAAGCGTGGTAGAATTTCGCCGAATATCAAAAGGCGGTGAGTCAATGGTAAAAGAATCGGCGCGAGCGAAAATCAATTTGACGTTGGACATCTTGGGGGTGCGTGCGGACGGCTATCACGAAGTAGAAATGATAATGCAGGCGATTGAACTCGCGGACGCGGTGGAGCTTAAGAAAATTTCGCGCGGAGTAAGTTTGAAGTTGGACGCGACAAAAATCAGAGGCGGCGAAAACATTCCGTGCGATGAAAAAAATTTGGCGTGGCGAGCGGCAGTTGAGTTTCAAAAGTTTTGCGGAAAAGATTTGGGCGTCGAGATAAGCATTGAGAAAAAAATTCCCGTGTCGGCGGGCTTGGCAGGCGGCTCGACCGACGCGGCGGCAGTCCTGCGCGGAATGAATCGGCTTTACGAAACTAACTTGACCGACGCGGAGCTTTGCAAAATCGGCGAGCGTATCGGTTCGGACGTTCCTTTCTGCATAATCGGCGGCACGTGCTTTGCTGAAGGGCGCGGAGAAGTTTTGACGCCGCTCACTCCGATTAAAAGTTTCAGCGTCGTTTTGGCTAAGCCGCACGGCGAAATTTCAACGGCTTGGGCTTATACGACTTACGACGAAAATCCCGCCGAAGTTCACCCGCCCAACAGGGAGATTATCAGCCAGCTTGAGCGCGGCGACTACGACGCGGCTTTTAAAAATTTTTCAAACGTCCTCGAAAACGTCGCGCTAAAGAAAATCCCCGCTATCGCCGATTATAAAAATAACTTCCTCGCCGCCGGAGCCAAAGTCGCATTGATGAGCGGGTCGGGACCGACTGTTTTCGCCTTGGCTGACGAGACGACCGCGAAAAAGATTTTGGAGAGCGTTGACACTTCAAACGCGCAGATTTTTATCACAAAGACAATTTAAGTAAGGATGAATGACGATGAGCAAGAGACTGGAACCGATAACTATAAACAACTACCAGCCGCTTAGAGAAACGGTTTGCGAGGCACTTCGCGACGCAATAAGGCGCGGGATATTGGAGCCGGGCGAACGATTAATGGAAGTGCAGCTCGCCGAAGAGTTGGGGATAAGTCGGACGCCCGTGCGCGAGGCAATTCGCAAGCTCGAACAAGAAGGCTACGTAATAATGATGCCGCGCAGAGGAACTTACGTTTCGGACGTGTCAGTCAAGGACATTAAAGAAATTTTCGAGATACGCTCTGCACTCGAATCACTCTCAACAAGTCTGGCGTCAATGCGCATTGAACCCGACGAACTCGAAAAACTGCGCGGTTTGCTCGTCGAAATCGAAGGTCACATCAAAAACAAAGACATTGATAAAATCGTCGCGACGGATATTGAGTTTCACGGACTGCTTTACCAAGTCAGCCGCAATGAACGGCTCGTCGCGATTATCAGCAACCTAAAGGAACAACTCGCGCGTTTCCGTACGCTGTCAATGTCATATCCCGGACGCCTTCAACAAACACTGGAAGAACATCGCGCAATGGTCGAGGCAATAGCGGCGGGCGACGTTGACGCGGCTCGCGAGGCGGCTGAACGTCACATGGAGCAATCGGAAGAAACTCTCCTTAAAGCGATGAGGAAGAGTAAATGAAACGTTCGGAGCTGTTAAAACTCCTTAGAAAAAATGGCTGTCGATTTTAGTGCCGCGACATTCCGGTAAAGAACTGCCGAAAGGTTTAGCTGAAGGTATTCTTAAACAAGCCGGCATAAAAAAATAAGGGGTGAGTAACGATGCAATGCATTTATCCTTCTATATTCAAGTGGGACGATAAAGAAAAAGTCTATCTCGTAAGTTTTCCCGACATTGAAGGTTGCTTGACTTTCGGTTACACTAAATCGGACGCCTATAATTATGCAACGGACGCTTTGAATTTAATGCTGTCGAACGCGGAGAAATATAGCGAGCCGATTCCCAAAGCCAGCAAGCTCGAAGATATTAAACTCGACGACAAAAACAGTTTTGCGCAATACATTTATGCGGATACCGAGCTTTACAAGGAAATGTTGCAACTCAGAAAAATTTTGGACATGAAAAAAAGAAATAAGGCAAAAAGATTCGCGAAAACAACTAAAAACCGGAGGTTGAATAAAATTGGAAACCCTAATACTTGCGGCAGGTAAAGGCACGCGCATGAAAAGCAAACTGCCCAAAGTTCTGCACAAAGTCGGCGGCAAGCCCATGCTCCAACACGTCATAGACGCCGCCAAAAAAGCAGGCTCCACGCGCGAAGTGGCAGTTATTGGTTCGGGCGCGGAACTCGTTCGGAAAAATATTTCGGGCGTTGAATTCGTTTTGCAGGAGGAACAGCTCGGCACAGGTCACGCGGTACTTTCTGCGAAAGAAAACTTCGCCGGCTCGGAAGGCACCCTTTTAATTTTGTGCGGCGATACCCCGCTGTTGACTGTCGAGTTGCTTAAAAATTTCGTTGCAACTCATGAAAGCTCCAACTGCGCGGCAACCGTCATGACTGCCAAAATGCCCGACGCTACCGGCTACGGCAGAATCATCTACGCGGAGGACGGCTCCTTACAGAAAATCGTCGAGGATAAGGACGCGACCGACGACGAAAAGAAAATCCTTGAAGTCAATGCGGGCGTCTACTGCTTCGACGTGCAAAAACTTTTCGGCGCGTTGGCTAAAGTTAAAAATGATAACGCGCAAGGCGAATACTATCTGCCCGACGTGTTGCCGATTCTTAAAGACGCGGGCGAGAAAATCGGCGCGTACCTCGCTCCGTACTGCATTGAAACTATCGGCATAAATAATCGCAGTCAACTTGCCGCCGCCGATAAAGCCCTGCGCATGAGAAAAGAACAGGAGCTTATGGAGGCGGGCGTCACGATTATTGACCCCAACACGACTTTTATCGACAGCAACGTTAAAATCGGGCAGGACACGATTATTTACCCCAACACCTACATCGAGGGCAAGACGGTTATCGGCGAGGACTGCGAGATTGGTCCCAACGTTCGCCTTGCCGATATGACGGTCGGCAACAAAGTTAAGGTTCAATTCAGCTACTGCCACGAGGCGGAGATTCTTGACGGCGTGACAATGGGTCCTTACGTTCATATTCGTCCGGGCACGACGATTGGCAATAACGTCAAGATTGGCAACTTCGTCGAGGTCAAGAACTCAAATGTCGGCGAAGGCTCCAAGCTCCCGCACTTGCAATATATCGGCGATACCGACGTTGGCGCGGGCGTCAATATCGGTTGCGGCACGGTCACTTGTAACTACGACGGCAAGAAGAAATATCGCACGACGATAGAGGACAACGCCTTTATCGGCTGCAATACAAATCTGGTTGCGCCCGTCACGGTTGAAAAGGGCGCGTACATTGCGGCGGGCTCGACCATTACAAAGGACGTGCCGAAAGATAATCTTGCGATTGCGCGTTCACGTCAAGTCAACATTGAAGTTTGGAACGATAAGCGGAAGTAACTAAGGAGGATTTTTAATGAACGTAGTAATTTGGGTGCAGTATGACACGGTAGCCACGCAGTCAAAGGCGAAGGGTCAAAGCCTGTTGAAGTCGGCGTTCGCGGCACTCGACAAACCAAAGGGCATTGTGAATATCGTCGGCGTCGTCGAGTCGGTACCCATGCCGATTAACAAGCTCCCCAACATCATTGACAAAAGAGACTTGGCAAAAGTTGACTGCGATTTAGTTTTGGTGACGGGGCATGACATTGACCTCGCGCCGATTTTGGCTGAGGCAAAGGAACTCGGCGTCGACCCCGATAAATTCGTCCTCGACCGCACTGTCTTGATACCCGGCTTTAAGCTTGAAAAGTATCAGCAACTGCGCAAGTCGAACCTGTCGATTTTGTCAATGGGTTGGTGGGCTGGCATTGCCTATCACAAGCTCGGACTGCCGGAACTTTCGCCGACAATCGGCATGTACGCGACCGAAGAAAATTTTATAAACTTCCTGCCGGAGGCGCGTTGGCATTTGAAAAAGGATTTGCACTTCGAGCGCACGGAGTACAACGCGGACTTGGGCATTAACTACCCGATTTTCTGGCTTGACGGCATGCAGTGGTTCATGAACGGTTACACGAGCGACGCCGAAGCACTGGAGCTTTTCAATGAGCGCAAGCAGAAAATTAACTGGTCAAATGTCCTCGTGACAATGCACACGTCAAGCCCCGCCGTCTTGGAGCGGTTTGACTGCTTGCCCTACGCCAAGAAAGTTTGCTTTGTGCCGTTCGAGACGGAGCTTGAGTCGGGCTTTTACATTGATCCGAAATACTGCGGCGGCAATCTCCTGCACGCGGCGGAGGGAATTCTCACGGGCGAAGTCGCGGCTTATGACGTTTGGGATTTGTTATTGTACGGCAAAAAGACGCCGCTCAAATAAATTTTTGGGGAGCTGTTCAAATGAGCACTAAAAGCAGGATTGAGGAAATCGGGAACTTCTGTTTGATGACCGGCAACGCCAATCCCGAACTCGCGCAGAAAATCGCCGAGCACATGGGCGTTAAAATCTTTGATACGTTCGTCGGACGTTTCAACAACGGCGAGTCGCAGGTCATGATTAGCGACAGCATTCGCGGCAAGGATATTTTTATCATTCAGCCGACCTCGCAACCCGTCAACGATAATTTAATGGACTTGCTGATTATGGCGGACGCTTGCAAGCGGGCGTCGGCGCACTCGATAACCGCCGTCGTGCCCTACTACGCCTACGCTCGCCAAGACAGGAAGACGCGCGGGCGCGAGCCTATTTCCGCTAAACTCGTTGCAAATTTAATGGTTGCGGCGGGCATGACGCGCGTTATCACCGTCGATTTGCACGCGGGACAAATTCAGGGTTTCTTCGATATTCCGGTTGACCACCTCAAGGCGGCTCCCGTGCTTGCCGACTACTTCCGCGAACAAAATTTTGGAAATGATTTGGTCGTCGTCTCGCCCGACTTGGGCGGCGTCACTCGCGCAAGAGAACTTGCCGATTATCTCAAAGCTCCGATTGCGATTATCGAAAAGCGGCGTCCGCGTCCCGGTGAGGCGGAAGTTATGAGCATTATCGGCGACGTGAACGGCAAGTTCGCGCTTATGGTTGATGATATTGTCGACACGGCGGGCAGTCTCTGCGAAGGTGCGAAGGCTCTCAAACGTCTCGGCGCAAAGAAAGTTATCGCCGCCTGCACACACGCCGTTTTGAGTAAAAATGCCGTCGAGAAAATCAATAATTCCGATATTGGACAGCTCGTCATTACAGATACAATTCCCCTGCCGCCCGAAAAGCATTCCGATAAAATTACCGTGCTCAGCATGGCGGGAGCTATCGGCGACGTTATCTTGAATATCCAATCTCATCGTTCGGTTAGCGTTCTCTTCAGATAATCATGATAAAATTTTCGGCGGTGAGCAATCGCCGCTGATTTTTTTTGACGGGAGGGATTTTTATGCCGACACCGCAAATTAAATCTAAAAATTCATATCGCGAACCGACTTACACTGAACAAGTCTTTACTCAATTTCAAGAATCAAGAACTGAACTCAGAGAAACGCGCAAAGAACTCAATCAGCGCATGGATAGAATAGAGCATCGCA
>CAMYWI010000094.1 GCA_947302675.1 uncultured Selenomonadales bacterium
GCGTTGCTCATTTTAAAACCTCCCAAATTTTTTCTGCCGGAATTGCTCCGTGACGTAAAATTTTCGGCTCCGCGCTTGTCAAGTCGATTATCGTTGACGAAATTCCGAACGTGCATTGCCCGCCGTCCAAGATTATTTCGACGCGCCCCGATAAATTTTCTAAAACCTCCTGCGCGGTCGCTGGCGGCGGGAAGTTTGACAAGTTCGCGCTCGGCGCGGCAATCGGAACGCCCGCAAGCCTTATCAGCGAAAGTGCCACGTCATTTGCCGGAAACCTTATCCCGACGCTCGACCGCCCGCACGTCACGAAGTCGGGCACAATTTTATTCTTTGGTAGGATTATCGTCAAGGCACCAGGACAAAACGCCGCGAATAATTTTTCTGCTCGCGCGGAAATTTTCGCGACGCGCTCGACCATTTCAAGGCTCGCGACGTGCAAGCTCAGCGGTTTATCGCTCGGTCTGCCCTTCGCGATAAAAATTTTCTTGCAAGCCTCGACATTCAAGCCGTCCGCGCCCAATCCGTAGACAGTTTCGGTCGGGAAAGCAACCAATTCTCCGCGCTTTATCAAGTTCGCCGCGCGAATTAAATTTTCTTCCGTAGGCTGTAATATTTCTGTCTTCAATTTAATTTCTCCTTGTTTTCTGATAAAAGTAGCAGGCGTTAAAAATCTGCGTGCCCTCTAACTGGAATAACCAACCGGTTAGGCAAAACGAAACCCCCGTGCAGGTCACCATCCCGCGCGGAGGTTTTCGTTTGGTGAAACTATGCTCAGTATCTCTTGAATATTCATCTTAACGCCGTTAATCTATCACAGGCTTTGCTTTTTGTCAACGTAATTTCCCAGCGACAATTCTTTCAAGCCCCGCCAAGTCTTTAAAAATTTCCACGTCAATGAAGTTTGCCGCCGTCATTAAAGCCTTGACCGCCGCCGCCTGATTTATTCCGACTTCGACCGCCAACAAGCCGCCCGTCGTTAAAAATCTCGGCGCGTCGGAAATTATTCGTCGATAAAAATTCAAACCGTCCGCTCCGCCGTCGAGTGCAAGGCGCGGCTCCGATTTTACTTCCGCCTGCAGAGTCTCAAGCTCGCCGCTCGGTATGTAAGGCGGGTTTGAGACTATCGCATTGAAAACTTTTCCTTCAAGCGGCGCGAATAAATCTCCGCAGAAAAATTCTATCCTGTCCTCGACGTGAAACTTTTGCGCGTTGAACTTCGCCACTTCCAACGCCTCCGCCGACATATCAACTGCACAAGCCCGCGCAGTTTTGACGAACTTTAAAATCGATACGGCGATTGCTCCGCTACCCGTGCCCAAGTCCGCAAAAAAAACCTCGCCGCCCAGTCCGCGCAAAAATTCTCCAACGCCTTCCGTTAAAAGTTCAGTCTCCGGTCGCGGGATTAAAACACTTTCATTGACCGCGAACGTTAAGCCCATAAAATCGCGCGTGCCCGTCAAATAAGCGACGGGAATTTTTTCAAGCCGTCGAGTTATCAGCTCATTGAACTTTAAAATACTTTCGAGCGGCAAAACTTTTTCGGCGTCGACGTACAAGCTCAATCGCCGACAACCTAGCACGTGCGCCAATAAAACTTCTGCGTCGAGGCGCGGCGAATCAACTCCGCCCGTTTCGAGCCGAGTCGTCGCCGCCTTCAACACTTCAAATATCTTTCGCATAAATTTAAAACATCACCGCCGCAAAATATATTTCACGACGAGATAGCCGACTTCGTAGAGCAAAATCACGGGGATTGCGACGGCGACTTGTGTAAAGACGTCGGGCGAAGTGACCAACGCGCCGATTACGAACGAGAAGAAAAATACGTAGCGGCGATACTTGCCGAGCCACTCGCTCGTTAGAATTCCGAGCTTGCCCAAGACAATTATTACCAGCGGCAACTCGAACACAAAGCCGAACGGCAACACGAACATTATCACGAAATCGAAATAATTCCCGAACGAGAACATCACTTGAAGATTTTCCGACTCTTCGCCAAAGCCCATGAAAAATTTTAGCGCGGTCGGCATGATTAGGAAGAAAGAAAACACCAGCCCGATAAAAAATAAAATCACCGACGTTGGCACGAGCACGCCCAAAACTGCGCGTTCGCCCCGCGTGAGTGCGGGCAGGAAAAATTTCCACGCATGATAAAAAATTATCGGCAGGGCAATTAAAAATCCCGCCGTAATATCGATTTTGAGGTACGTGAAAAATGCCTCGCCGGGTTTCATGTAGTAGAGCTTGCCAACGGGCGCGACCATCCAATTTGTGATCTCATCGAGAAAAAACCACGCGATACAACTTCCGACGGCGACGCCGAGCAAAGATTTTATAAGACGCGAGCGAAGTTCTTCAAGGTGCGCCGTCAAAGACATTGTGCCGTCGTCTTCAGGCGGAACTTCCTGCGCGGGATTTTTATCGGACTCGCTCATTTCTTCTCCGCGTCAATTTTTTTCTGTTCAACGTCAACGGTCTTGGGGTCGTCGGAATTCGCCTGCTTGAATTCTTTGATACTCTGACCGAGAGCCTTGCCGACGCCGGGCAATTTGCCGGGACCAAAGACAACTAAGCCGATAATCAAAATTAAAACGAGTTCGGGAACGCCAATTCCAAACATTTTAATCACTCTCCAAAAATTTTTTGTCATTATAGCAGAAAGTTTTTTGCGTGTCGATTTTTTGAGGAGGATTTTTATGAAACTGTGGTTGATTTACGCGCTACTGTCGGCAATCTGCGCGGCGTTCGTGTCGATATTCGGCAAGCTCGGTTTGACGGGCGCGGACACGACGGCGGCAACGGCAATTCGCGCAGTCATCATGGCGATATTTTTAATCGGCGTCGTGATTGCGCAGGGAAATTTTTCAAGCGCGGCAGAAATTTTCGGTGACAAGAAAAATTTTCTCTACCTCGCGCTGAGCGGAATAGCGGGAGCGTGTTCATGGCTGTTCTATTTCCTCGCGCTCAAGCACGGAAAAATTTCGCAGGTCGCGCCCGTCGACAAGTTGAGCGTCGTCTTCGCGGTCGTGTTGGCAGTTTTAATCTTCGGAGAAAAAATTTCCGCAGTCCAACTCTTGGCGATAATTTTAATCGCGGCGGGCGGTTTGTTGCTCGCAATTTTTTGAGCGTGAATCACTTTTTGCTTTTCAGTTATCGCTTTTTTTGTTATCATAAGCGCGGAGGTGTTTTGAGTTGACGGGCGGGAAAATAATCTTCATGCCTCTGGGCGGAGCACAGGAAGTCGGAGCGAGTTGCTACTTTCTAAAACTTGGCGAAAATAATTTGTTGCTCGACTGCGGTTGCGGCTCGACGCGCGGAATAAGATTCACGCCAAAATTTTCCGCACTACTCGAAACGCCCTACCTGCAAGACTTTCATCAAGTGTCGCACATTTTTTTATCGCACGCGCATTTGGATCACTCAGCCGCGCTCCCAGACTTCTTGGAATTAAATTCCCGTGCCGTCGTCTACATGACCGACTTGACACGAGAAATTTTGTCCGCGCAGTTGGAAGAGCGATTCGCACGCATTGAAGAAAATATTTCAAGCGTCGCCTTCCTACAGAAAATTCCTCTTCCGCGTCTCCGAGTGAGTTTTCACCAAGCGGGGCATATCCCGGGCGCAATGATGACGCTGATAAACTTTCGCGGGAAAAATATTCTGTATACGGGCGACTATTCGACGTTCCCGACTCAACTTGTCGGCGCGGCATTTCTCCCCAACGTCAAGATTGATATTCTGATTCTCTGCGGACTGCACGCGCGGCATCCCAATTACCGACGTTTCGGCGACAGCGACTCCGTTTTGAAAAGAATTCTGAACAAGATCCGTTACGCACTGCGACGCGGCAAATCGGTTTATTGTCAAGTTACGCAGATTAGCAAGGGCGTCGAACTCATCACGCTGATAAACAAGTTCCTGCCCGCCGCCGAAATTCTTATCGACCAGCGAGTTATGAAAATCGTCCACCGCTTTGAAAACCTACATATCCCGATAATGAGCGAGCAAAATCATTCGCTAAACTTTATGCCGCGCGGTCCCTGCGTAATTCTATCGACGCAACCGCCGCCGTTGCATTCGGGCTTGGAAATTTTGAACGGCGATTTTTCACTGCACGACGATTTTGCCGCGACCGTTGAATTTGTTCGCCGCGTCAATCCGAAAAATTGCGTCGTGGTTCACAGCCCGCCCGATAAAATTTTCCACGCTGGCACGACTCTTGAGCAAGTTTTGATGAACGACCCCGACTCAAGGACGAGTTTCATTTTCCCGAATACCTGCGAGCCTTTTGAATTGTAAGGGACTGGGGACTAGGGACGAGTTTTTTACTAGTCCCTATGTCCCTAACAACTAGTCCCTAAGGAGGAATTGTAATGATAAACATCGCCGACCCCATTGTTAAAAGATTTATCGAGAACCTTCATAAAGCCGTTGAGCGCAAGAATAAAAATCTTTCGGATAGTTCTTCCTATGATGATTACATTTTGGAAAACCGCGTCCTCAAGATTTTTTGCGAGATTAAAAATATTGACCCGCGCCGTTGCGCCGACGAGATGAACGAACGCTACGACACCTATCTTGGCAACGACAATATTATTCGCATTCTCAAGGCGAATCGTCTGAGCTATCAGGCTAAACGCGCCGAGCTGATTAACTGGGCGGAAGATACCGCTGAGGCTTTCGCCAAAGCTCTCGAATCTCACAAGCAAAAGGACTACGATAACTACATGACGCTGCGCAATAAAGTTATTCAGACGCGCGACGACGAACGCTATAAAATGCAGGAGCGCATGGCGTGCCTTATGCTGTATGTGCGCCACCCCGAACTTGACAGCGGCACCGACGCCGAGTCTGTGGAAAAGTTCGGCAACGTCTACATGAAACACCTGCTCGGCGAGGCGAGCGACTTCCTTAAAAATATTTGCCTCAAGCCCAAAAATGCTAAGGGCGAGAAAAAAGATTCGCAGCAGGAAAAGATTGAGCTTTTGGAAAACATGTTGAATCGCTCCGATATGTTGCTTAAGGATTTGCAAGACGAGTTCGACGCTCGCATTAAAGAGAGTCATCAAAATGATTTGGTAGAATTTTTTTCGCGCTTGAACTCGGAAAAGTACGGCTGTATCCTCGACGCGGTTTTGAGTGCGCGTAATGGCGTGCGCCAACTGCGCAAGGAAAAAGTTCAGCTCCCGCCCGAAATTGGCGGCTTGTTTATTTTGATTGAGCGGCTCGCGCAGTTCATTCGCGACAGCGAGATCAATCCGATTTTGAAACCAGGTTCCGTGCAAGACATGCGCTTTGACGAGATAGAGAGTTGCGACTATGAAGGCTCGCCCTTCCTCAACACGACCGAGATTAAGCGCGTCAAAGTTCTCTCGCCCGGTTGGGTTTATAAAAATAAGGACGTACAGATTGCGCGTCCGCGTCTTAAAGAAGTTCAAAATTAAAGGAGGATTTTTTCTATGATTATCAATGGAGAAGAGCATAACGATTTATGCGTTGGAATTGACTTGGGCACGACAAATTCCGTGCTGGCGACGCTCAACGTCCGCCCGAACGGAAATATTGTCAGCAAAGTTGTTGACCTTGACAGAGCAGTTGACATGTTCAACGCGGGGCAAGGCGCGAAATTTACTCTAAAGAAAAGTCCGATTCTGCCGAGCTGCGTCTACTACAACGACGAAAAAAATTATCTGCCGATTGTCGGCGACTTCGCGAAGGGCAGATATCCTCTTCGCCCGTACTTGGTCGCTAAGTCAATCAAAAGTCAGATGGGAAAGGAGCTTGCCGAAGGTCTTTCGTCCAATGTCCCCGATAAAACACCCGCGCAAGTCTCGTCAAGAATTTTGGAGCACATGCTACGCAACGCCGCAAAAATTTATCACCTTGAGAAAATTGACGACGCAGTTATCACGGTGCCCGCGAATTTTGATTTCATAATGAGGCAAGCGACGCTTAAAGCCGCCGAGCTTGCAGGAATTAAAATTAGGAAGGCGGACGGCTCCCCGCGCCAGATTCTTTTATCAGAGCCGCGAGCCGTTATTTACGACTTTATAAATCAAGTTCGCAACGGCGAGATTGCCGCGCAGATTTTGGACTTGAGCACGAAAAAAAATGTTATGGTCTTCGATTTGGGCGGCGGCACGCTTGATATTACTTTGCACGAAATTTCCCGACGCGACGACGCGCCCGAAATTTTGAAAGTCCAAGACATTGCGACCAATCGTTATACGCTTTTGGGCG
>CAMYWI010000095.1 GCA_947302675.1 uncultured Selenomonadales bacterium
CCTTAGCTTGCACGCGAGCAAATTTTTCGGGCGGGAAGGTCGGGAAGTCCTCGAACTTAAATTTATGCGCGGCGTCGGTGAGCGTGTCGCCAATGCCAAAAATGCCAGGATCAAACAAGCCGACGATATCACCTGGAAAAGCCTCGTCGATAATCTGTCTATCCTGCGCGAGGAATTGTTGAGGTTGCGCGAGTTTGATAAGTTTATCGCTTGCCGCGTGCCAAACGCTCATGTTGCGTTCAAACTTACCAGAACAAATTCTTATGAATGCGAGGCGGTCACGGTGCGCAGGATTCATGTTGGCTTGGATTTTGAAGACGAACGCGGAAAATTTTTCGTCTTCCGGCTCAATAACTCCGTCGCTTGAAAGTCTTGGTGCGGGCGGCGGGGCAAGTCGCAAATACTCTTCCAAAAAATTTTGCACGCCGAAATTTGTCATTGCCGAGCCAAAAAATGTCGGCGTCAACTCGCCCGCGTCGACTTTAGCCTTATCAAAAACTTCGCCCGCCTCGTCAAGCAACATTAAATCATCTTGGAGCGCGTCGAAATTTTCTTGACCAATTCTCTTTATAACTTCCGCGTCGTCGGGAGAAAAAATTTCGGAGACACGCTCCTTTTGCCCGTGCGTCGTGTCTTCGGCGAAAAGCTCAATCTGATTTTTTTGCCGGTCGAAGACGCCGAGATATTTTCCGTCGGTGCCAATCGGAAAGTTCATGGGGTAAGTCGGAATGCCCAAAACCTTTTCAATCTCGTCAAGCAGGTCGAGCGGAATTTTGCCGTAGCGGTCAAGCTTGTTGATAAAAGTAAAAATCGGAATGCGGCGTTCGCGACAAACCTTGAAAAGTTTTTTAGTCTGCGCCTCGACGCCCTTCGCCGCGTCAAGAATCATGACCGCGCTATCGACAGCCATCAACGTGCGGTAGGTGTCTTCGGAAAAATCCTGGTGACCTGGCGTGTCGAGAATATTAACGCGGCAACCGGCGTAGTCGAACTGCAAGACCGAACTCGTTACGGAAATTCCGCGTTGCTTTTCAATCTCCATCCAATCGCTAACGGCGTGGCGTTGCGTCTTGCGCGACTTAATCGAGCCGGCGAGGTGAATTGCGCCGCCGTAAAGCAAAAGTTTTTCGGTGAGCGTGGTCTTGCCGGCGTCGGGGTGTGAAATTATCGCGAACGTCCGCCGCTTGTTTATTTCTTCAATCAGTGTCAAAGTTGCTTGGCTCCCTTCAATATTTGTTCGCCGCAAGTTTAAAATACTTTCGCCGCCGTGTCAAAGAATTCTGCTTAACAATATTGGTGGTCGAGGTGAATTATTGCGCGGTCGTCCGAGTGCAATTCAATCAGTCGCCGCTGAAATTCCTTGCGTAGCTCGCGGTCGCTCATTAAAAAATTAAAGGGAACTGCCACGTCAAAAATCAACTTCCTGCCCGACTTGTACGGCACAATTCGGAAGTCGTGGAGCGATAGCCGCGAATCAATGTCGTACAAAATTTTTTCGGCAAGCTCGCGATGTTCGTCGAAATTTTTATCGCCAATGACAACGGGGTCGACATGCAACGTCGCCGAGATTTGGAATTGTGATTGAAGTTTTCGCTCCAGGCGGTCAACAATTTCGTGCGCCGTCAGAAGTTCCAAAGTCGCGGGCATTTCGACATGCATTGAGACAAAAATCCTCTTCGCGCCGTAGCTGTGAACAATCAGGTCATGGACGCCCAAAACTTTGGGCGCGTCGGTGACCGTTTTTGTTATGCCGTCGATAAGCTCTTGGCTTGCCCTATCGCCGAGCAACGGATTAAGAATTTCTTTTAGCGCAGTGAAACCGCCGCGCAGAATGAACGCCGAAATAAAAATGCCCGCGCCGCCGTCAATGTTAATGTCGAACTCAAGGTAGACGGCAACGGAAATTATGACGACGCTGGTCGCGAGGCAGTCGGTAAAGCTGTCGAGAGCCGCCGCGCCTATCGCCGACGAATTTATTTTCCGCGCCGCGTGTCGATAGAAAATTCCTAAAAAAAGTTTCGCCGCGACCGATAAGCCAAGCACAAGCAAAGTTATCTTGTCGACGGTCAAATCTTCCGGCGTGATAATTTTTTCGACAGACGAATACAAAAGATTCGCGCCAACAAGAATCATTGCCGCCGCTATGAAAAGCCCCGCGAGATATTCTGCGCGACCGTGCCCAAAAGGATGTTCTTCGTCGGCGGGCTTTGCGGCAATCTTGAAACCCGCGAGCATGATAACGGAAGTGCCAATGTCGGAAAGATTATTGAAACCGTCGGCGATAATCGAAATCGCGCCGCTCATGAATCCGATAATCAGCTTAACCACGCTAAGCAAGAGATTAACAAAAATGCCCGCGACGCTCACGAATTGCCCGAATCCCTCGCGGGTTGACAGATTAAAAAATTTTTTCATAGACGTTTAACCACAAACTTTCAAGCGCGTTGAGGAGCAAGAGATTTTCCTTGCGCGAGCGAATTGCTGAACGAAGATACGAGCCGTCAAGCCCCGCGAAGTTCGCGCAACTTCTTAGCAAAATTTTTTCGCGGCGCAGTTCAGATAAAATCTTGTCGGCTTGCGCGTGGCGGAATAGGACGAAATTCACTGTCGGCGGAAAGATTTTTATCCCGCGCAGTTTTTGAAGTCGCTCGACAAAAAATTTTCTCTCGACTTCAAGCCAAGCGCGAGTTCGCTTTAAAAAATCTTCGTCGGCAAGAGCCGCAACGCCCGCCTTTTGCGCTAAAAAATTTACGTTCCAAACGTCCTTTGACAAGTTCAATCGCTCCGCCAAACTTTCTTCGACAACCGCAAAGCCTAAGCGCAAGCCTGGTATCGCAAAAATTTTTGTTAGCGATTGCACGACCGAAATTTTCTCCGTGACTAATTTCCGCGCCGAGTCGACGTTGAGAAAATCTATAAAAGATTCGTCGACGACGACGCTTGCAAACTGCGCGAGCCGCAAAATTTCTTTGACCGCGATTAAGTTGCCCGTCGGGTTGTTTGGACGACCGATTATCACGCAGTCGGCGGGCGATTTTATTACAGCGAGGAGCTTGTCGACATTGATTGAAAAATTTTCCTCTGCGCGGCTGTAAAAGTATTTCACGTCGCAACGCGCCGCTCGCGCCGCCCGCTCATACTCCGAAAAACTCGGCACGGGAATTATAACACGAGTGGGGCGCGTCGCATTCAAGTAAAGGTAAAAAAACTCCGCCGCGCCGTTGAGTACAACCAAATTTTTTTCCGCAACTCCATATCGTTGAGTAATGGCGCGTTTAAGTTCGGCGGCTCGCGGGTCAGGATAATTCACCACGCCGCGCAGATTCTCCGTCAACGCCCGCAAAATTTTTTCCGACAAGCCCAGCGGATTTATATTCGCGCTGAAATCGAGCCATGCGCCCGCCTTGCCCGCCTCATCGTAGATTTGCCCGCCGTGAATGTATCGCTCCAAAATTTCCCCTCCAAATTTCAAAAAGCCTCAACATAACGTCGAGGCTTTTTTTTATTTCTGTTTAAAATAAAGATACGCGATTATCGCGACGCTCACAACGATAAACGCCGCGCTGAACTTGTGCCCGACTTCTAGGAGATATTCCCAGTTGTCGCCCAAAAGCTCGCCGCCGTAAAGGATTAGCGCAGTCCAGGGGAGCGACCCCGCGAACGTGTAGAATAGAAATTGCTTGAAGTTCACACGCGCAAAGCCCGCTGGCAAGGATATAAACGTTCGCACAACGGGCAACATGCGGCTGAAAAATACCGCGCGTATCCCGTACTTGTCGAACCACTTCTGCGCAAGGTCGACGTGCGACTTTTTTATAAAGAAATATTTGCCGTATTTGTCGACGAACTTCCTGCCGCCCGTCGCGCCGACGACGTAAGCGAAAATCGAACCCGCCATGCCGCCAACCATGCCCGCAATCATCGCGCCCGTGAAAGTCATTCGCTCCGCGCTCACCAAGTAGCCCGCGAAACCCAGAATCAATTCGCTCGGCACGGGGATACACGCATTTTCCATTGCCATTAAAACAGCGACCGCGAAATATCCCCACGAGTCAATAAAAGTTAAGAACGCCTGCGAAATTTCCGCCATGCCTCAAAAGTCCTTGAAGTTTTCGCCGTAGCCGTAGTGCTCAATGATGTAATCCAAATCCTTGTCGCCGCGCCCGCTCAAGTTCACGAGAATCGAACCTTTGCCCATTTCCTTAGCGAGTTTCATTGCATAGGCGACGGCGTGCGAACTCTCAAGCGCGGGAATAATTCCCTCGTAGCGACTAAGCTTGAAGAAAGCATCGACCGCCTCAAGGTCAGTGGCAACGTCGTACTTCACGCGACCAATCTCGCGCAGGAAAGCATGTTCGGGACCGACGCTCGGATAGTCGAGACCGCTGGCAATCGAATAGACAGGAGCCGGCTCGCCGTCAGCATTTTTAAGCATAATCGAATCAAAGCCGTGCATGACGCCTTCCGTACCGTAACTCATCGACGCGGCATGGTCACCCAATTTCTCGCCGCGCCCCAACGGCTCAACGCCAACAATCTCGACAGGATCATTGATAAACGGCAGGAAGAAACCAATCGAATTGGAGCCGCCGCCAACGCAAGCCGTCACGACATCGGGCAGGAAACCCGTCATATCTTTGAACTGCTCGCGAGCCTCTTCGCCGACGACCATTTGAAAATCGCGAACCATCATTGGGAAGGGGTGCGGACCAACCGCCGAGCCAATACAATAAATCGTGTCCTTGTAGTTTTGCAGATAGTCTTCAAAGGCGGCGTCGACAGCCTCCTTTAAAGTCTTGAGACCGGTCGAAACGGGAACGACTTTTGCGCCGAGAACTTTCATGCGAGCGACGTTGGGAGCTTGCTTGGCAATGTCGACCTCGCCCATGTAAATCGTGCAGTCAAGCCCGAAGAAGGCGGCGGCAGTTGCAAGCGCGACGCCGTGTTGACCTGCGCCCGTCTCCGCGATAATGCGGTGCTTGCCCATGAACTTTGCCAAAAGACCTTCGCCCATGCAGTGATTGAGCTTGTGTGCGCCGGAGTGATTCAAATCCTCGCGCTTGAGATAAATTTGGCAGTTGCCGAGCTTGCGGCTGAGATTTTCGCAGTGGTAAACGGGCGTCGGACGCCCTTGAAATTCGCGACGAATGCGACGAAGTTCATTAATAAATTGCGACGAGTGGCAAATAGTTAAGTAAGCCTGCGTAATCTCTTCCATAGCGGGGACGAGTTGGGGCGGAAGATACGCGCCGCCGAATTTGCCAAAAAAGCCGTCCGCCGAAGGATATTTTTTCAAATAAGTTGCGTAATCCATTTTTAAACCTCCAAAAAATATTTCGCGTGCGATTGAGTTAAAAAACTGTCACGGGTGCCGGAGCACCCCACGTTGAATATTTTTTAGAGTAGGTTGCGTACTGCATAAAAAAACCTCCTAAAACAAAATGCCCCGCATTATTCGGCGCGCGGGACGAAAAATCCTTTTTTGTGTCGCCGACGACTTCAAGGCGACGAAAATTTTTGTCGGGCTCTTCGACAGGAAAAAGACCGCCAATGACGAAAGCCTCGAACAAATCGAAGGAGCTGAATCAAATGGAAAATGCTGTGCCGAAAAATCGTCCGTCGCGATGTGAATTCGTTTACGTCAGCAAAAAAAATTTGGAGCCGCCCCCTCCGCCCGCGCCGCCCGCCGTCGACAACCTCCCCGAAAAAATTGCAACTCGTCTGGCTGCCTTCGCGCAAGAAATTTCTTCCGCCGTCGATAAAACTTTCGTCATGATGAAAAACAAGCAGGTCTGGTTCGACAGGAACAACGCCGCGCTCTTCCCGAAATTTGATTCGGGAGTCTTGCGCGCCTTCGACACGAACAATCAGCCCGCGAAATATTATTCGCTGATGTTCGAGGAAATTTACTTCGAGCCGATGACCGAAACCGAATTCGGAAGAAGTTTTCTTAAAGGTTCGGGCAACCCTTACATCAATAACGACGGATACTTCAAAAATTTTCCGCCGTGCAGACGACCCAACGAAATTTTGACTGAAGAAATAAATGGCAGCGGTCACTCGCACGTCATAAACACCGGCGGACAAAACTGGTGGTGGAAGGACAACGGTAAAATTACTCTCGTGCCGATTCACCGAATCCACGGCAAGAACGGCGCGCTGATGAATTACCC
>CAMYWI010000096.1 GCA_947302675.1 uncultured Selenomonadales bacterium
CCAAGTCGAAGGCTCGCCGCGATAAAATTCTTGAGACTATCACTTTCGACCCGAACTAAAAAAATCTGCTCCTCCCGACGCGGGCAACGACTTTGATTCGTGTTTGCATGACGAACGGCGACGCAATTTCAACACACCTGCGCGACTTGCAAGAGATTCTCGGCAAAGTCATAAACGCCATTGACAATCACGACCGCCAAGCCGTCCATGATTACTTTGCCAAGTCGAAGGCTCGCCGCGATAAAATTCTTGAGACTATCACTTTCGACCCGAATAAAAAAAATCTGCTCCTCCTCGCGAAGAGCAGATTAATTTTTTTGCTTAAAATTTATTTCTCAACCAAAGTCGTACCGCTGATTTCGTAACTCGTATCGTTGATATTGAATTCCGTCGCCGTAAAGTCTTTAAGGGTGATAGAGCCAGAATTGACCTTGAGCGAGAGTTGATTTTTATCCGCGTTGAAAGTGCCCGTGAATGTTCCCGTTATCTGCAACATATCGTTGTTGGCGAAACCGTAAATTACATCTTTGCCGTCGCCGTTGGAATAGAGGAAGGTATCAGCGTCGTCGCCGCCCCAGAGCATATCGTTGCCTTTGCCGCCGCTCAAAGTATTTTCGCCTGCGCCGCCCCAAAGACTGTCATTACCCTTGCCGCCAGTCAAATAGTCGTTGCCCGCGCCACCGAGAATCGAATCGCCGCCTCTGCCGCCGTCAATCGTGTCATTGCCGTCGCCGCCAGTCAAAGTATCTTTGCCATTGCCGCCGAGAATCTCCGCGCCAACAGTGGAGCTAGCCGTCAAGTTCACTTTCTTTTTAACAATACTGGCATCGATTTTTATAACCGTATCGTCGAAAACTTTTTCCGCTTTGGAAGAATATTTTTTAGGGAGCCAAGCGGCAGTTCTATCTTCGTTGTAAATTATGCCGTCAGATAAGTAATTTATAGTGCCGTCTTCAAAGAAGATTATCTCCGTATCCGCCGCGTCTTCAACCGTGAGCTTTTTGCTACCGACCTTCAAAATCGCGTCGCCATTACTTTTGGAGAAAGCATCCGTGACTTCCGCGCCTTCAAGACTTATCTGGTCGCCCTCCGCGTAATCGACGATAACTTTCTTGCCGCTCTTGTTTTCATAAACAAAAGTATCCGCGCCTTCGCCGCCGACCAAAGTATCATTGCCCTTGCCGCCGTCGAGAGTGGAGCCGCCCGTGCCCGCGTAGATTTTATTCGCCATTTTGTTGCCCTTGAGATAAATTTCGTCCGCGACCTTTTCCGCGCTTATCGTCGTGAGCCTGGAATACTCTTTGCTTGAGGCGTCAAAATCTTCAGCGGCGGTGAGCGTCGCGCCTTTTAATCTGGCATCGAAAATTTTATGCTCGCCAAAAATATACGTCGTTGCTTTAGTACCGTCTTCAAACGAAATCTTTTTATTCTTGCCCTTAATATCCTTGTGACCGTCGGCTATCTTCAAAGAGCCGTCAGCGAATTTCAACTTAACGTCATTGTCTTCAAGCTCAACATCAGAAATTTCAGAGGCGTTGAGGTCAATCTTATCCTTGCCCTTGCCGTAGTCGGTGATAATGTTGGAGCCGCCGCCATAGACAAACAAATCGTCGCCCGCGTCGCCCGTCAAAGTGCTGTTGCTCGCGCCGCCGATTAAAGTATTCGCTAAATCGTTGCCGAGCAGTTCCATATCCTTTGTTAAGGCGGAGGCGTCGACTAAATTAACTTTCCTGTCGAACTTGGCAAGGTTTAGAATGTCGCCGTCGAAAGTGTCGCTTAAAATCAAGCCGGTCTCGGATTCATTATAAGTAAACCAAGGCTTATCTTCGCTGCCCGCGTAAACTTTTGAAGTTACGTCGCCATCCGCGTCTCTAATCGTAACTGCTTTTTCGGCGGAGTCTTTAAGCTTGATTTTGCCACCCAACGCTACGCTAACCACAAGGTCGCCGTCTTCGTCGGTGTAAACGTTATCGACGTTGCCCGAAGTGATATGGAGCGTATTGTAGCTGTCGTAGTCGTAAATTGTATCTTCGCCGTCTTCGGGCTTGTATCTGAAAACGTGTGCGCCGTCGCTGCTGTAAATGGTATCGCTACCCGCGCCGCCCTCAACTGTCATTAAACTGCGTGCACTGCCAAGAATTTCTGTAACATCGTCGCCGTCGCCCACGTTAATCAGCAAGTCACCCGTGCCGCCAACGACCACTCTGTCATTGCCCGCGCCCGAATCGAGCGTGCTATTTCTGTTCGAGGACATGACAATTTCGTCGTCGCCGTCAAGAGTTTTGATACTCCAATCTTTGCTATCTGCCTCCGAGCCAAGCGCGAGTTGTTGTGGCGAAGAAGTCAAAGCCTCGTAGACGAGTTTAGTATCTTCAACTTTAATACTGCCCGCCGCCGTTGACCTGTCACTGGTGACGGAGCCGCTCGCGGAGATATAAGCGATTTTGTCCTCGTTGTCGAAAGAAACCTCGCTGAGACCGCCCGCGCCAGCCATGAGACCCAAGCCGCCAAAGAACATTGAGAACCATTGTGCAGGAGAGGCACTTTCGCCTTTCAAAGCGTTTTCAAAGATCGTGTAGGAGTTTAGGAGGTTCGTGTAAATTTTTTCATTCTCCTCGAAACTCTTTGCGGCGTTGAGTTGATTCTGATATTTCTTCACGCTCCTATAGGCGTCGGCTCCGTTCAAAATCATTTCCTTATAGGGCGAAGGGCAATGATTTTTGATAACATCCTCGACAGCGGAGCCTTTGACGGTAGGATTAATTTCGGTTTTTATGACGGAAATTAACTCGTCGTCAACCTTACTGCCGTCGTCAACCAAAGCGGTGATAATTTTCTTCGCGTAAGTCAAATATTTTCCGGCTTTAGCGGAGCTGGTTGCGTCTTGAACCAAACCGGTTACGACGCGCCACCAAGCATCTTTGTTGAGTTCGTTGAGCACGGCGAGATAATTCGCCGCCGCCTCGCCCAAATCTTTAGCACTGCTGACGTAATTAAGTTCCGAAAAGACTGCGCCATTTTTCTTTATGGTTATATAAGCCGAGCCACTACCGTTGAACATGAGCTTGTTCGCCGAGACAGTGTATTCGCCAACTGTGTATTCGTCAAAGCCAATGCCGCCTTGAATTGCGCCCGCAACATTTGCAATCCATGAATTCGGATTAGCCATGTTGAACTTGCCGAGCTTGGACGATTGAGCACCTTCGTAAAGTTTTGTCGCTATCGCCTCGAAGACCGTTTGCGGAATGTCTTTTATTTCGGCTCCAGAAACTCTCTTGAAACTTTTCTTAAACTCCGTGTAAGCTTCCGTTTCGGAAGAATCAAGACTGCCAATGGAAAGTTTCAAGCTCTCGGCGGTTTTATTTTCAAGGTTACTTCGCGCGTTTTCTGTAAGAGCCGCCGCCTCTTCGAGCCAAAGATTAGGGTCGCCGGCGTATTCGTTAATGAAAGTCGGGAGCACCCTGTTTTTGGTCGTGACGGTTATTTCTTTGTCAATGCCGTTCTGAATCGTTATGACGTGGTCGCGACTAGTCGTGATTATCACGTCACTACCGGAGAGCGAGGCATTTTTAACAGTGCCTTCCGTCAGCTTGAGACTTATTCCAGAATCTGTTGTGGATTTAATCGTGTCGTCGTCCGAGCCAACCGCTATCGTCGCCGAAGTGCCGCCATTTATTATTACATCGTCGCCAAGCCCGCTGTCGATTGAATTTCCATTGCCAACGCTGGTAATAATGTCTTTCGCGTTGCTACCGATTACGTCAACATTATCAGCCATAGCGTAGACGATTATAGAATCATCTTTATTCACCGTTTCAATGACTGCGCGGTCGTCCTTCCAATAAATTTCCGTCTCGCCCGTAACTTCGGCAAGGTCGTTTCCGTCGGGGTCTTGAATTTTTACAACTCCCTTAGTGGGCGTTTTAATTCTGTGGCTCTTATCATCGATTTGGATGAAGTTAATATTTCCTCTTTTGTTAGTTCCGACTTTGTCGCCAGGCTCGACCTCCGCCGAACCGTTAGCCGCGTTTACAATTTCGCCGTAATAGCCGTCGTGATTTTCAGCGGTGATTGTCACGTTTGAAACAATTCCATATTCAAATTTGTTTAGTTCAAAGACGCCGCCGTTAAACTCAAAGGAATTGCCGTGAGAATCAATGACTTTAATCGGAAGCCCCACCGCTTCGCTCAGCGTTATTTCGTTAGAATCGACGTGAATAATTACATCCTTAGACGTTTTGCCGAGAGTAGCACCTTTGAAAGTGCCCGACTCTAAATGAATCGTCAAAGGGTTATTCCACGCCGAAGAGTCCCAAACCCAATTACAATAAATTTTATCGTCGCCGTCGCCCGCTTTGTAAACTATATGGTCAGTGGACTTGCAAGCAATTTCATCATTGCCCGCGCCGGCGTTTATCGTGACATTCTCTCCATAATATTTATCTAAAGAAAATTTTGTGGCGTGGTTATAAATGTTGTCGTCGCCTTCAAGCCCCGCAATGGAGACCCTGTCGCCGCTATTATAAATGTTGTCGGTATAGGGTGTGCCGACGATTGTTGCGTCGTCTTGAGAATCTTCCTTATCTTGACCAGAGCCAGCGACTACTCCTGCCGGTTCCCACTCGCAAAGAAAATATCTCGGAACGGTTTCATAGGTGTAATCGTCATACGTGGAAAAATTAGTGTCTATCCACTTGCCACCGCCGCCCGCTTGAAACGCCGCGTAGTCAGTGATGTTGTAATCATCGTAAGTGTTTGGACTATTTTCCGCCCAATTTGTATAGCCGAGAGCCTCGCCGTTCGTCCATTTCCAGTTGCCTTCCACCGACGAATCCGACAAGCCGAAGTAAGCAGAAGAAATTCCCGCGCTGACCATGTAATTGTAAAGAGCCTGATTTTCTTCCTCGCTCGTTATCACGGCAAGATGACCGCCTTGCGCCTCGCAATGCGCACGAATTCCGTCCCAAGTGATACTGTTTGAATAATAATAGGAAGAAGAAGTTTTTATGGAATCCGTCGAGAAAAGGTAATAGCTGTGCCCGCCGTATTCAAAGGCGTTTTCGGGAATAGTTTGCTCGCCGAGAATGGCATTGAGCACGGCGGCGTAATCGTCTTCGATATTAAAAAACCTGCCGGGCTTTTCGACAGTGCCGGTACTCTTCGCAATCGGTTCCCATTCCGTCTGAGCTTCGGAACTTATTCTGCTTATAACGTCAAGATAAATGTCGTTGGCGGAGAGTTCAGCCATAATATCTTCCGTGTTTAGATAAGCCGAATAATCGCCGTCGCCGTATTCGCCTTGATTATGGAAGTCGGCGTCGGTGACAACAATCATATGCTTGAAAATCGCCTCGTCGCTAAAAATGGGCAGGGCGTCTTTTATTGCCTCCAAGCCCGATTCGGGACCGTCGCCGCCCATGTCCGCGTTGATTAATCCCACTTCCGAAATGAATTTCTCAACGTCAGAAGTAAAATAACTCTCCACGTCGTCTTCGATAAAAACGTGCTTTTTGGGCACGCCAATTTCCTCTGCCACGTCGCCATATTCCAGCAAGCCGAGACTAAAATCCAAATTCTTCGCCTGCAATGTTCTGGCAAAGGACGCGACGTTTTCCTTGACCGACTCGATGTAGGGAGACATGCTACCGGTATTGTCGATAAGGAAAACAATTTCGTAAGTTGACAAATCAATCACCTCTTTACAAAATTGTAAAATCGTTACCACTTGCAAGAAAATATTTCGCAAAACTTTTTTAAGATTTTACAATAAATCGTTACCACTTGCAAGAAAATATTTCGTTAAGATTTTACAATAAATCGTTACCACTTGCAAGAAAATATTTCGCTTTTAATCTAATTTTTGTGTTATAATCGCACTTAAGCTTTTAACGTTAGTTTGACATGACAGGAGGTTTGTTTTTTGGAAAAGAATTCAAAGATATACGTCGCGGGTCACAGAGGAATGGTCGGCTCGGCGATTGTTCGCGAGCTAAAAAAACAGGGCTACGAAAATATTTTGACGCGAACTCACAGCGAGTTGGATTTGACGCGGCAAGCGGACGTTGAAAAATTTTTTGCGGAAGAAAAGCCCGAATACGTTTTCTTGGCGGCGGCGAAGGTTGGAGGCATTGGAGCAAACAGCGAGTCGCCCGCCGACTTTATGTACCTGAA
>CAMYWI010000097.1 GCA_947302675.1 uncultured Selenomonadales bacterium
TCTTGACAACAACGCCATGCATAGCGAGCGGCAACGTCACCCACTGATATTTTTTTATGCCGCCGTAATAATGCGTATCGAGATAAGCAAAGCCGCTGTCTTCGTAGAGCGGATTTTGTTTAAGGTCAAGGCGGCAAGTGTCAATGTGCGCACCGAGAATCTTCAAGCCGTTTTCAAGCGGCTCCGTCCCGATTTGAAACAGCGCGACGGTTTTTTTCATGCACACGGAATAAACTTTATCGCCCGCGTTAAGCCGCGTCTTATTTTTAATCACGTCGTCGAGATTTTTATAGCCGACCGCCTCCGCCTGCTTGACCGCCTCAACGACGCTCTCGCGCTCGGTCTTGCAGCGGCTTATGAAGTCAATGTAATCCGCCGCCAAATTTTTCATGGCAAGCTTATCGTCGTCGGTGTACTCGCTCCACACGGAAAATTTTTTGTCTTGCTCTTCAGCCATTTTGCGTTTCTCCTTTTCAACTCGAATCTTTTTCCACTCGCGCAATTTTTCTCGCAGTTCGGAGACTTGCGCACGCATTGTTTTATCGTCCATTCATAACCTCTATGATATTCAAAAATTCTTCGGCGGAATCTGCGCGGTTGAATAAGTTTCTAAGCTCCGCGCCGCCCGTCAAGCCTTTGGTGTACCAGGCGGCGTGTGCTCTCATCTCGCGGACGCCGACTCGCTCGCCTTTGTAGAAAATAATTTTATTAAGGTGACGGCGCATAACTGCGGCGCGTTCGTCGAGAGTGGGCGGCGGAACTTTTTCGCCCGTCAAAAAATATTTCAGCAAGCGATTGATAATCCAGGGGTTGCCCTGCGCGGCTCTGCCAATCATCACGCCATTGGCATTGGTCACGGCAAGAATTTTGTCGAGCGAATCGAAATCTTTAACGTCGCCGTTGGCAATGACGGGAATTTTGACGGCGGCTTTGACTTTGGCAATTTCTTCCCAATTCGCCGCGCCCGAATAGAATTGCTCGCGCGTCCTGCCGTGCACCGTGATGAAGTCGACGCCCGCACTTTCAACACGTTTGGCGACTTCGACGGCGTTAATATTCTCCGCGTCGTAGCCGAGCCGAATCTTGACGCTGACGGGAAGTTTAATAGATTTCTTGACGGCTGACAAAATTTTTTCAAGGAGCGCGGGATTTTTCATGAGCGCGGAGCCTTCGCCGTTCTTGGTGATTTTGGGCGCGGGACAGCCGGCGTTAAAGTCAATGACGGCAGCCGAGCCGAGTTGTTCGACGTAAGCCGCCGCTTCCGCGCAGATTGTCGGGTCGGAGCCGAAGATTTGAATTGCAACGGGACGCTCCTCCGCGACGGTCTCAAGCATAGCAAGCGTCTTTTCGTTGTGGAAGTGGATGCCCGCCGCGCTGACCATTTCCGAAAACATTAGCAGATTTTTTCCCGCGTCGTCCAAAATTTCCCTGACCAAAACTCTGAACGCGGTATCAGTCACGCCCGCCATCGGTGCAAGAAATATCGGCGTCTTGAAAATTTCTTCAATCGTCATTGCGAATTTCTTTCGTGCAAGACGCGCAAGCCGCTCAGCGTCAAGAAGTGGTCGATTTTGTCAATGGTCTTGGATTCTTTGTGAATCATCTTGGCAAGCCCGCCCGTCGCGATAACTTTTGCCTTCCACGTCGCGCCCATTTCCTCGCGAATTTTTTCGACAATCGTATCAATCTGCCCGACGTAGCCGTAAATAATGCCCGCCTGCATACAAGTTATCGTGTTGTGCCCGATAATGCTTTTGGGCGGTACAAGTTCAATGCGCGGAAGTTTCGCCGTCGAATTGAACAGAGACTCGGCACTTGCCATAATGCCAGGCGCAATGACGCCGCCCAAAAAATCTCCCGTCTCGGAAACAACGTCGAAGGTCGTCGCCGTGCCAATGTCAATCACAATCAGCGGTCCGCCGTAATGTTCAAAAGCCCCGACGACGTTAACAATCCTGTCCGCACCGATTGCTCGCGGGTTCTCGTAGTTTAGCTTAATGCCCGTCTTGATACCGGGACCGACAATCAGCGGGCGCACTTTGAAATATCGCTCGCACATTTTTGTTATCGGCACAATCAGCGGCGGCACCACCGACGAAATTATTATGTCCTTGACGTCGGAGATCTTCACGCCCTGATAGCGGAAGAGGTCATTAATCAACATGCCGTATTCGTCGCCGGTCTTTTGGCGGTCAGTCGAAATGCGCCAGTGCTTCATCAAATTTTTTCCGCTGTACGTCCCCATGACGATATTGCTGTTGCCAATGTCTATAACTAAAAGCAAAGAATCAACTCCTAAAATTTTTTAACAGCCGATAAATATAATCCAGTTCGACATAATAAAACCAATTATTGTAGTAAAGCATGAAATTCATCATTTGCGGGATAATGTTCAGACAAACCTCGCGCAGTTTTTTGACTTCAGGATAGGGCAACGTCAAGAGGTTTGGCAAGTCCGCGATTAAAAGTCGCATTTCAGCTATGCTAGTGTAATTCTCAAGCGACTGTAAAATCGCGGCAAGCGACGCTTTCTCGAAATTTTGCCAATAATTAATGTTGCTCGGAAATTTCTCACGCTGATAAGTACTCAACGCTCGACACGTCAACGCCGTCTCTAATTTATTCTCAATCATCTCACCCGTAGCATATTTTGTCAGAGTTTCAAGCAAAGCTTTTTCAAGACGCTCAAATTTTTCAGCGACAAACTCAAGTGAAAAGCTTTCTGCGCGGGCGGCGCGATATTTCAAAATGCCGTCGTCGAAAACATCGTTGCCGTCGAGATCATCAAATAATTCCTTTGTATAATGCTCTTCTGTTATTAAAACAGGCGCGTAGCCGCGACGATTCTTTATCTGATATTCTTCCCACGACTTGCAATGATAGTGATTGACGACAATTTTTTCCGCCGTCACTGGCTCATTAAAAGGTCCATTGACAACTTTTCCGACTTCATCAAGAGTATAACCCCCTTCAAAATAAATCGCGAAGTGGGGATTGCTAATGAAATTTATTTTTCGAGGATTGGCAATGGTTTTGATATGTTTATTTACGTCCAAGTTGTTCGGAGCACGGCGCGTGAATCGCTCCAAGACGCCGCGAGAGTAGTCAGCCTTGACTTGCCCATTGGAGCCGAAACAATGCCAGTTAATACCAAGAGATGCTGCCTTCGGGTCACGTGATAAAATTTCGTCGACAACATCAATAATCGCCCCCCCCCAGTCAACTTCGGATAAATGAACTCGTCACCGTCAATGAACGCCATGTAGCGGCAGTGAAATTTAAATCGCTTAATTGCGTCGTTATAAGCTACCATCTGCATGGCTTTGCCAGGCATAGGAAAATAATCGACAAGACCCGCCTCAACATAGGGCGCGGCAACTTCCGCTTGATTGTCGGGGCTTTCGTTGTCATAAAGATAGAAATGGTCGACGCCCGCCAGCAGGTGATAGTCCAACCACTCCTTAAGATACGGAGCCTCGCATTTTAAAATGGCAACGATTGCCAAGTCGTGAAGGAACAAATTTTTATCAACCATAAAATTTTCTCCTAAATTTTTTGCAACAGCCGCCGCAACTGCTCTAAGTCCGAAAAATCTTTCCAGAACTCGTGCTCGCGCATGAAGTTCATCGTCTGCGAAATAATTTGCAACGTCGCGCCGCGCAGGTCTTTCACGACGGGATAAGGCAAGCTCAACAGTTCGGGTAACTCGCTGAGCAAAAGCCGCACGTCCGATAACTTCATGCCGTCGAAAGATTTTAACGCCGCGCCCAACGCCGCCTCTTCCAAAAATTTCTCGTCCAAAAGATTGCTCACGACTCTGCACGTCAACGCCGTCTCCAATGAAAATTCTTCCGCAGAAAGATTTTTTATCAAAGCGTCGGTCATTCGTTTAACTTTAGCGGCGTCAGTCTCGACGAAAAAATTCTCTGCGCGGGCGGCGCGGTAGCTCAAAATACTGTCGTCAAAAACTTCGTTGCGGTCGTACATGTCAAACCAAGTCGCATTGAAATAATTGCCGGCTTTATCGGCGCGTCCCCTACTCAATTTTTTTGCAAAAAATTCCTCGCGGCTCTTAACGTTGTAATGATTGATGACGATTTTCTTCGCCGTGACAGGCTCGTTGCAGTAGTTGTGAACGACTTCGCCGCGCTCGTTGACAGAAAAATCTCCCTCAAAATAAATCGGGAAGTGCGCACTTGTGAAGAAGGCAATCCTGCGCGGGTTGGCAACGGTTTTGACTTGCGCGTTGCCGCCGGGTATGTCGCGATTTGGAATCGGCACGATCCAATCAACAGGCGCACGCCGTGTAAATCTTTCAAGCACGCCACGAGTATAATCCGCTTTGACTTGACCACTTGAACCAAACAACTGCCAATTTATCGCCACGCCCGCCGCGTTTTTATCTTGAGATAAAATTTCGTTAAGCACTTCCGAAATGCTCCGATTAGTCTTCGGAAAAATGAACTCGTCCAAGTCAATGAATGCCATGCGCCGACATTGAAAGCGATAATTCAAAACGGCGTCAGCATAAGCCGCGAATTGCGCTGAGCCGCCCGAAAATTTTTTGCACGTGACTAAACCCGCCGCAACATACGGCGCAATAATCTTTTCGTAGTTGTCGCTTGAGTCGTTGTCATAAAGATAGAAATGGTCAACGCCCGCAACCAAATGATAGTCAAGCCACTCGTGCAGATAAGATGCCTCGTTCTTCAAAATCGCGACAACTGCCAAGTCATGTGCGAACAAATTTTTATCAACAGCCAAAGTTTTATCCCTCACCCACGACGAAGTACTTCCTCAATCAGCGACAAGCCGTCCTCAGTTATGACGGGCTTTTTTATGTGACCCGCCGCCGCCGATTGCTCAACCTCGCTTAAAGTTGTCGCGTCGTAAGTCTCCGACATGATTATCACGGGAATATTTTTCAGCCGGTCGTTTTCCTTGACCAGCGATAAAAATTTCAGTCCGTTGACAAAGGGCATGTTCAAACTAACGAGAATCAAATCCGCGCCCATGTTCTCCAAAAGTTTCATGCCCTCGACCGCGCTTTGAGCCGTCGTCAGCTCGCAGGGAAATTTACTTTTAATCGTCTCGCGTTCTTGGCGCAAGTCGAAAATGTCATCGTCTATCAGCATGATATTGAACAGTGTCTTTGAGTCGCCGCGCCTTGAAGAATTTTTCACCTTGTCCGCAAGCATTTTATTAATGCGCTCGATAATGTCCGTTGGCTCACAAGGCTTGGCGAGATAATCTTGAACGCCGAGCGAGAAAATTTCCGCGACGAGTTCCCGCCGCGTGGAGCCGGATAACATCAGCACGGGCACATCTTTAAATCGGTCGTCACTGCGAATCCGCCTAAGCATATCCAGTCCATTGAAGTCTGCGTCCAGAATAACTAAATTTATCGTGCGGCTTATCAGTGTGTTAATCGCGGTGAGCGGGTTGTTCGTCGAGATAACTTTGTATTTGGGCAAGCTCCTTTGCAAAATCAGTTTCATGACATTGAGATTGAGTTCGTCGCTTATCACGACCATCAGCGCAATCTCGTGAATATTTTCGGCGACCTTTTTTAAATCGTTGCTCTTCATTGCCTCAATGCGCTTGCCTTGACTTCTTGCACGCTCGCGAAATTTTTCAAGGCACGCTGAGCAATACAGCCCGCTTTGTATCGGCTTGCCGCAACCGGCGCACGGACGCCCGTTGAATCGATTCTTGCCGTCTGTAGCTCCTCTTCTCATCATTTTTTTCCAAGACCTTTCTCAAAATCGAAAGCTTCCATTGCCTCCTGTGTTTTTTATAAGTTTACAAAAATTTTCCGTCCTGTCAATAAAAAAATCCCCGCCTAAAAATTTTCAAGCGAGGAGGAATTTTTTTGCCGATTAAACTTCGGAAAGATATTTTGTAATGGCGGCGTCGTAGTCGGCGGTGTGAGCGAATGCCTCCGCCGCAAGTTTTTTGCGAACGTCAAGCGGAACTTCGCCTTGCTCGGCAATGAGCTTGGCAATTTCGTCGTAGCGTTCGGGGTTTGTCACGACCGTCACGAACTTAAAATTCTTCGCCGCCGCACGAATCATCGCCGGACCGCCAATGTCGATATTTTCTATCGCGTCCTCAAGGGTGACATTTGGCTTGCGAATTGTGCGCTTGA